>JBPCMC010000380.1:0-2608 GCA_051002645.1 Thermomicrobiales bacterium | reverse complement strand
GGCGGCGTGGGAAGATGGGCGCAACGGCGCGGATGCGATCATCAACTGGCGCTTCACGACCGCAGATGCACGGATCAAACTCAAGCACCTCTATCCATCAATGCAATCGTGACAGACCACTAGTATGACATGATCGCGCTACGACAACATGACATTCTTCCGATCCACGCCGCCCTTCTCGCTGGTGGCGGTGATGGTGACGGTAGCGGCGTCTGCCGGGACGCGGACGAGCCATTCGACGAGCCGTTCGTTGTCGACCCGCGCGCCGGGGGAGAAGCCGAAAAGGACGCTGCTGCTCGTCGCGCGGCCGTCCAGATGGCCGATCTCTGTCTGCTGCTTGCCCATCAGTACCTCGCCGCCCGCGATCTCCACTTTGACGGGCTTGGCGATGCCGTTGCGCAGGGCGCGGTCGGAGAGGTTGGTCGGCAGCCAGCCGTGGTTCTCGATCATCGCCCGGACGATGAAGAGGCCGTTGCCGAGCGATTCCGCCTCGGTCGCGCCAACGCGGACGAGCGGCGTGAGCGCGGCGTACTGCTGCGTGAAGGCGCGGTACTTCTCCTCCTCCTCGGGCAGGAATTCCGGCGGGGCGTTCTGGCGCACGCGCTTGCTCTGCCAGCCGCCGATTTCGACCGCGCCGAGTTGCGGGTGATCGAAGGCCCGCCAATCGACGAACCCCTCGCCCTTCAGGTGCTCGTCGTTCCATGTGAGGAGCGCGAGCCCTTCCTCCTCGGTCGGGTCGTGCAGCAGTTTCTGCTTGACGTCCGGGAAGGTGATGCCCGCCTTGCCGACGATGTCCCACAGTTCGGGCGAGAGGCCCCAGATGCCCAGCCCCTCCCACGTCCACTCGATGAAGCCGCCCGCCGCCGAGCGGGTGCCGCGCTCGTCGATGGTGGGGAAGGCATCGTAGACCGAGATATACGGGTAGCCGGTCGTCTCCGCCGCCAGTGCGCCGAGCGCCTTGTAGACCTCGCGATCCTTGAGCGGCATGGCGGCGTCGCTCGTCGCGCAGGGCGGCGAGAGGTTGACACCGCCCGTTGTGTGATAGTTGAGGACGGCGCAGATGTTCGGGTGGTCGATGACGAACTCCGCCACCGCGCGCGTCTCCGGCTCGGAGAGCGGGTACGGGCCGCCGCCCCGCTGCGTCGCGGACCAGTTGGCGGGGTAGTTGCGATTGATGTCCAGTCCCTCCAATGGCTTGGCGACGGCGACCGGGCCGCGCACGTATTTATTCAGTCGCCCCTCGGTGTAGAGGCGGTAGTACGTGCCACCGCTGTCGCCCGGCTTGCGCTTGACCATCAGGCGCGCGTCCTGCGCGGCGATCTTCCACTCGCCCTTCGGGTCGGGGACGCGCATCGTCAGGATGCGGCCATCGCCGTCGAGGTCTTCCGGCGTCAATCCCTCGCCCGGCTCCGGCTCGGGGTAGGGGCGCACGGAGGAGCGGAGGGTATATGGCGTCGTCAAATAGCGCTCCGCGCCGTCCGGGTTGACGCGCGGCAGGATATAGAGCGTGCGCGCATCGAGCAATTCCGTCACCGCCGCGTCGCTGCCGTAGTGCGTCAGCAGGTGATAGATCGTGTAGAGCGCAACGGCGCAGCCCGTCACCTCGCCCGCGTGCATGTTCCCGTCCACGTAGAGCGCGGGCTTCTCGCTGGCGGGTCGCGCGGTCCGATTCGTCACCGTCGCCGCCCAGATATTCCGTCCCTCGTGGGAGGTGCCGACGCTCTCGACCGCGAGTAATCCGGGGTAGCGCCGCTCCCATTCGCGCAAGAGTGCCGTCAGTTCGTCGTAGGTGTGAAAGTGCGTCTGGTCGTATGGCGTGCCAGCCATTTCATCTCCTTGGTAGCGCGAGCTTTCTCGCCTGCGTCCCCCATACAGCGGGCACGATCATAGCACGGGCATGGATGGACAGGACCGCTTGATCGGCGTATCTTGATCCCCTCACAGACAGCGAATTGCGTTGTCCGATAGTCGTGGATGGAGGTACGGTATGGACCACATCGGCTTCGCGCTGCCTATTCTCTCCGGGAAGACGGCGGATGCTCGCGCTTTCCTGACCGAGTTGGAGGGGGCGCGCAAGGGAGAATACGCCGCATCGGAGCGGAAAATCGGCATCACGAAGGAACTCTGGTTCTATCAGGAGACGCCGAACGGCGACCTCTTCGTCGTCTACATGGAGAGCGCGGATTTTGGTAACGCGCTCGGCACGTTCTCCCAATCCAAAGACGCATTCGATGTCTGGTTCAAGGAGCGGCTGGCGAATGCGACCGGCGTGGACCTCAATAATCCGCCGCCCGGCCCCTTGAGCGAACTGCTGTCGCATTACGAGGCATAGCAAGCGCCGAGCGGTGAGGGAGTGTGGACGCCCACCGCCCGGCTGCCAGCCTTGTTCGATGCTCGCGGCAGCATATCCCCCCTTCAATGCCGAATAGATACATTCGGGCGACCCCTCTTGGCAATCGCGAATTTTTGGCGTACCCTCATTCGGCAAGAGGACTGTTCGTACACAAGCCGAGGGTGAGAACCACATGGCGATGTATGACCGTTTTGCGCTTTCCCCCGAACCAGACGACGTCTCCATTCAGGACCGGGATTTGCTCATCCGCATGGC
>JBPCMC010000379.1:0-5332 GCA_051002645.1 Thermomicrobiales bacterium | reverse complement strand
CGACCGGGTCCGCCTCGATGCCCCAGTAGGTGACGCCCCAGTAGATGTGCGTGTGGAGGTCGATGAGGCCGGGGGTGACGTACTGCCCCGCCGCGTCGTAGACCGTGTGGGCCGCGCTCCGGTCGAGCTGCGGCGCAATGGCGGCGACCCGCCCGCCCGCGATGCCTACATCGAGCCGCCCGCTAATCCCCGCGCCTGGGTCGAGCACCTCGCCCCCCGCGATGATCGTGTCGTACCGTGTCGTGTTCTCGGCCATACCCATTCCCCCAATCCGGTAGCAATTGGCGCGACGGTCGTCACTCAGTCCTCAGTCCTCAGTCCTCAGTCCTCAGTCCTCAGTCCTTCATCCTCCTTTGGGATACCGCCATGCGTAATAATGCCGTCCGATATTACCGAACTCGGTCTTGAAGGGGTCGGCGTTGCTCTCGGTGTAGGTGAGCACACGCCGCTCGAAGACCTGGACGATGATGCTCTTCGGCGCGCCGGCGATGGTGAAAGTGGCGCGGAAGGGCTCGCTGATCGCGTAGCCGATCGCACTCAGACCGACGCGGGTGCGGAAGTCCACGAAGGGCGCGAGGACATTGTGCTGCGTGGCGGTGTCGTAGGCGCGCAGGAGTATCGTCCCCGTCGTCGGGCCGTTGGCGACGACCAGGCCGCCATCATCGTTAAATGAGGCAGTAGGCGCCGTGGCGCCCCGATTCGGCGCGGGCGCGAGGAGTGGCGCGCCGATGGTATTGAGCGTGGCATAGGTCGGGCCGGCGCCACCCGGATCGCCCGCAACCGGGATGGCGGGCGGGTCGTGGTGCGTCGTCGCGGCGCTGCCAATCTGCTGATCGCCCGTGACGAGTTCCTTGGCCAGCAGGCCGTTCGTCACGCCGCCGCTCAGCGGATCGGTCAGTTCCATCCGCCCCTTGTCGAAATACTGCACGAGGCGCGAGCCGCCGGGTGTGTCCGTGTACGCTTCCATGATCCCTTCCGTCGCGGACGGACCCCAGAAGTTCGCCACAACGCCTTCCCCTTGCAGCCACTGGATGCGGAAGAATGGCGAGGCGAAATTCGCCGCCCGCACCGGCGTCCCCCCGCCGATCAACGCGGGCAGGAGGACGAGCAGTAGCCACCGATTCCCTCGCACGTCCCGCCTCCCCATATCGCTCCCGCATCCTCCGCCGCCCGCGACATGATACGCGCGGCACTCATTGCCTGTATAGGCATGGAGATAGTTCTGGTGGTGGCGGGCTTCCGCATTCGTATATCCGCATATGCGTATGGGTTGACATCGGACCGTATGGCCGCTACCCTAGCGATGAGGCAATGACGAGCACACCGCCACGGTGATTGGGCCGTCCAGCGAGCCTGCGATGTGGTGCAAGGCAGGCACGAACCCCCGCGTGATGATCCGCTCCGAGCCGCCGCCCGAAAAGACCTCACCCCCGACCCCTCTCCATTGCGATGGAGAGGGGAGCACGGGAGATCTGAGTAGGCGTGGACGGGGACCGCCCGGTACAGCGGGGCCGGTGTGATGGCATCGGGTGAGTGGGCGCTTCCTTATGTGGCGGCGTCAATGAGGGTGGTACCACGGAGCGCGATTGCTGCGCCTCGTCCCTGTGGGGGCGGGGTGTTTTTTTGGGAAGGACTGAGGACTGAGGACTGAGGACTGAGTGGGACCGAAACGCACCACGATGCGACAATTAGGACTGTGGGTTGGCGATACTCAGTCCTCAGTCCTCAGTCCTAGCCTTTCGAGAGGAGCGATCCATGAGTACTGAGGCGTCGATGACATTCGATCCCGTCGATACGCGGGTATCGTTCCCGGCTTTGGAGGAGGAAATTCTCACCTTCTGGCGGGAGAACGATACCTTCCGCCGCTCGATCGCGCTGCGCGAGGGGGGGCCGGGCTTTTCATTCTACGAGGGGCCGCCGACGGCGAACGGTCGGCCCGGCACGCACCATATTCTCGCCCGTGTCTTCAAGGACCTCTTCCCGCGCTACAAGACGATGCAGGGCTACCAGGTGCCGCGCATCGCCGGGTGGGATTGCCACGGCTTGCCGGTGGAGATCGAGGTCGAGAAGCAGATCGGCTCGAAAAATAAGAGCGATATCGAGGCGTACGGCGTCGAGAAGTTCGTCCAGAAGTGCCGCGAATCGGTGCTCACCTATGTCGAGGAGTTCGACCGCCTGACGGAGCGGATCGGCTACTGGTGCGACCTGGAGCACCCGTACTGGACGATGGACACGACCTACATCGAGTCCGTCTGGAACCTGCTGCGGCGCTTCTGGGACGATGGGATGCTCTATCAGGGGTACAAGGTCGTCCCGTACTGCCCGCGTTGTGGTACGCCGCTCTCTACCCATGAGGTGGCGCAGGGATACAAGGAGATTGACGACCAATCGGTCTATGTCCGCATGCGTCTCACGGACGACGCCCTTTTCGGCGCGCCGACGAGTCTGCTTGTCTGGACGACGACGCCGTGGACGCTGCCCGGCAACGTCGCCGTTGCCGTCAACCCCGGCTTCACCTACGCCCTCGCGCGGCAGAACATCGAGCAGTTCGTCGTCGCGGAAGCCTTGCTCGATACGGTGCTCGGCGCGGGGCAGTACGAACTACTGCGCACCTTCCCGGCCTCGGCGCTGATCGGGCAGACGTACCGCCCGCTCTTCACCTTCATCACGCCGGACAAGCCCGCCTATCGCGTCGTGCCGGGCGACTATGTGACGGCGGACGACGGCACCGGCATGGTTCACATCGCGCCCGCCTTCGGTGAGGACGATCTCGAAGTGGGCCGCGCGAACGATCTGCCGGTGCTCCAACCCGTCGATCTCACCGGCCACTTCACGGCGGAGGTGACGCCCTTCGCCGGGCTGGCCGTCAAGCCGCGCGACGCCAAGCAGGACCGGGCGGCGGACCCGGTCATCATCAAGTATTTGAGGGAGTCGGGCGATCTCTACCGCGTCCAGCCCTACCGGCATCAGTACCCGCATTGTTGGCGCTGCGACACGCCGCTAATCTACTACGCCCTCTCGACCTGGTTCATCGCCATGTCCCGCGAGCGCGACGAGTTGCTGCGGACGAACGCGGAAATCAACTGGGTGCCGGAGCACTACAAGGACGGCCGTTTCGGGACGTGGCTCGCCAATGTCAATGACTGGGCGCTCTCCCGCAACCGCTACTGGGGCACGCCGCTGCCCGTCTGGATCTCCGAGACGACGGGCGCGATGCACTGCATCGGCTCGCTCGCCGAACTGAAGGAACTGGCGCTCGATCCCGTCCCGGACGACCTGCACCGCCCGTACGTCGACGGCGTGCGCATCCGCTCGCCGCGCGATGGCTCAACGATGCGCCGCGTGCCGGAGGTGATCGACACCTGGTTCGATAGCGGCGCGATGCCCTTCGCGCAGTTCCACTATCCCTTCGAGCACGAGGCGGAGTTCCAGCGCGACTTCCCGGCGGACTACATCTGCGAGGCGGTCGACCAGACGCGCGGCTGGTTCTATTCGCTGCACGCCATCGCCACCGCACTGAAGGAGCAGCCGGCCTACAAGACCGTCATCTGCCTCGGCCACATCCTCGGCCCCGACGGCTCGAAGATGAGCAAGTCGCGCGGCAACGTCGTCGATCCGTGGGAGTTGATGAATACCCACGGCGCGGACGCGACGCGCTGGTATTTCTTCACCGCCGCGCCGCCCGGCAACCCGCGCCGCTTCAGCATGGACCTCGTGCGGGAGACCGTCGCGAAGTTCACCCTGACGCTCTGGAACTCCTATTCCTTCTTCGTCACCTACGCGCGTCTCGATGGTTGGACGCCCCGGACGGCCGTTATGCCGGTCGCCGAGCGGCCCGAACTGGATCGCTGGGTGCTCTCGGAATTGCACCAGTTGATCGAGACCGTCACTGCGGGCATGGACGCCTACGATGTGACGACGAGCGGGCGCGCCATCGAGCGGTTCGTGGACGATCTCTCCAATTGGTACATCCGCCGCTCGCGCCGCCGCTTCTGGAAGACGGAGAGTGACGCGGACAAGAACGCCGCCTACGCGACGCTCTACGAATGCCTCGTCACCGTCGCGCATCTGCTCGCGCCCTTCACGCCCTTCCTGTCGGAGGCGATGTACCGCAATCTCGTCTGTTCGGTCGAACCGGATGCCGTCGATTCCGTTCATCTGCGCGATTGGCCGACCGCGAACGCCGCGACCATCGACCGCTCGCTGAGTCGGGACGTGCGCGCCGTCGTGCAGACTGTCTCGCTTGGCCGGGCGGCGCGGATGAAGGCGAATTTGAAAGTGCGCCAGCCGCTCGCCCGCCTGCTCGTCTACGCGCGGGACGTGGCGGAGCAGGACGCCCTGATGCGCCTGGCGGACGAACTGAAGGAGGAACTGAACGTCAAGGCGGTCGAACCGCTCGCGGCGGGTGAGGAAGTCGTCTCCTATCGCGTCCGTCCGAACCTGCCGGTACTCGGCCCGAAATACGGCAAGCAACTCGGCGCGATCCGCGCTGCACTGGAGGGATTGGACCCGAACGATGTCGCGCGACGGGTCGCGGCGGGCGGTTCGGTGCCGGTAATGGCGGAGGTCGCCCTCGGGCCGGACGAACTGCTCGTGGACGCCGTCGAGCGCGAGGGGTATGCGGTCATGGAGGAGGGCGGCTACACCTTCGCCCTCGATACCGTGCTGACGCCCGCGTTAATCCGGGAGGGGATGGCGCGCGATCTCGTCCGCGCCGTCCAGGACGCGCGCAAGGCGGCAGGCCTGAACATCGAGGACACCATTGCCCTCTGGGTGAGCATGGATACTGAGAATCAGGACGATACGGAGACGCGCGTCATGCTTGATGAGTACGAGCGGTATGTCAGCGGCGAGACGCTCGCGACCCGCTTCACCGTCGGCCCCGTGCCGGACGGTGCGGCAACCACCGCCTTGACGCTCGGCGGCGTCCCGCTCGTCATCGGCCTGGAAAAGTCCGGCGTGCTCGCCAGCGGCTCCGCCCGCCCGGTCGTTGAGGATGAGGAGTAGGGGATTTTCCCTACCCCCGGCCCCTCCCGAGGCGGGAAGGGATGACTCTGTGCGAGTGCCGTGGCCTCTTTCTGATCGCCCTACCCAATCGGGAGGGCGCATGCAATGCGCCCCTACATCTCCCCCTCTCCATCGCCAAACGGACTTCTTCCGTATCGTAGCCTAAACGCGATGGCTCCGTACGAGAGGGGGCCGGGGGGTGAGGTTAAAGGGTTCTGCCCCAGACCGCGCGACCAGCCTGAGGCAGAAAGAAGAGGGGGGAGGAGTGTCACAGTTCCGCGAGCGTTGCCACCCGGGTCAAACGAAACCGGATACCTGAGGACAG
>JBPCMC010000378.1:0-7137 GCA_051002645.1 Thermomicrobiales bacterium | reverse complement strand
CAGGTGAATGGCAACAGCTTCGGCCAGGTCTTTCGGATCACGACATGGGGCGAGTCGCACGGTCGCGCGGTCGGCGTAACCATCGACGGCTGCCCGGCCGGGTTGCCGGTCACGACGGAGATGGTGCAGGCGGAACTGAATCGACGCCGCACGGGGCAATCGAGTGTGACGACGCCGCGACAGGAGAAGGACCGCATCGAGATCGTCTCCGGGCTCTTCGAGGGCGAGACGACCGGGATGCCGGTGACGATGCTCGTCTGGAACGAGGACGCCGATTCGAGCAAGTATGAGCCGATCCGCGACACCTTCCGGCCCGGCCACGCCGACTACACGTACCTTGCCAAGTACGGGCGGCGCGACCATCGTGGCGGCGGCCGTTCCAGCGCGCGCGAGACGATTGGCCGTGTGGCGGCGGGCGCCGTCGCAAAGGCGCTCCTCGCTCGTGAAGGGGTGACGATCACCGGATACACCGTGCAGGTGGGCGATATCAAAGCGGAGACATTCGACCCGGCGGTGATCGAGCAGAACATCGTGCGTGCCGCCGACCTCGCGACCTCCGAGCGGATGATTGCTGCTATCGAATGCGCGAAGGCGGCGGGCGACAGCCTCGGTAGCACCGTCGAGGTGCGTGCGGAGGGAGTGCCGCCCGGTCTCGGCGAGCCGGTCTTCGACAAGTTGGATGCGGACATCGCCAAGGCGATGATGAGCGTGCCCGCGACGAAAGCATTTGAGATCGGCGACGGCTTCGATGTCGTGCCGCGCCACGGCTCGGAGAACAACGACCCGTTCTACATGGACGATGACGGCCGCGTGCGGACGACAACGAACCATGCAGGCGGCATTCTCGGCGGCATCTCGACGGGCGAGCCGATCATCATCCGCGTCACGATCAAGCCGCCGTCATCGATCACCAAAGAGCAGGCAACGATCGATCGCCACGGCAACGCGACGACGATCAAGGTGGAGGGCCGCCACGATCCCTGCCTCGCCCCCCGCGCCGTCCCGGTGCTGGAAGCGATGCTCGCCCTTGTCCTTGCCGACCACCTCCTGCGCCTGCGCCTCGCCCGCATCACCTGGGAGCAATAGCGTACGTCAATCCTTTGATGGCGGCGGGCTTATGAACCTTAAATACTGAAACGGGTAATCGGTGGCGCAGGTTTGCAACCTGCGAACGCCGACAGATTACAAACCTGTCCCAACGGACCATTGCCCGATTCAGTTGTTAAGGTTCATCAGTCTGCCGCATTGACGTTCGGCAGGCTGATGAACATTAACCGGCTAATTCGGTAATCCGGGGACGCAGGATGGAAAGCCTACGCTACCGGTAGCACAGGCTTTCCATCCTGTGAGTCCGCTACCGAACCAAGTTCATAATGTTCATAAGCCCGCCGCCACCGATTCAGGTCGCGCGATCAGCGCGAGCGGTTTCATCTCGGAGGCGGAGAAAGAACTCCTCGGCGCGGTCGAGGCCGGTGACGAAGCGATCCGGTCGCGCGCCGAGGCCGAGGCGCAGACGGCCCTCCATGCCGAAGGCCGAGCCGGGTGCGAGCATCACGCTCGCTTCCTCCGCGAGGCGATTGGCGACCGTCTCCGAGGGCAGGTCGAGGTGGTAGCGGAGCAGACCGAGCAGGCCGCCGCGCGGTTCGACCCAGGAGAAAAGGTCGCGATGCTCGGTCAGGAAGCCGCGAAAGGTGGCGAGATTTTGCGCGCTGATGTCGCGGGTGCGGGCGAGGATTGCTTCCCGATGCGCGAAGGCGAGACCGGCCAGATAGTCGCTCAGACCGCTCGGACTGAGCGAGGTGTAATCGCGATACGACCAGCAGCGCGCCGCGATCTCCGCCGTCGCCGCCATCCAGCCGAGGCGGAGGCCAGGGATGCCGAAGGGCTTGGAGAGCGTCCCGACGCTGATTGCACGCGGCCCGAGGTTGCGCATCGGTGGCGGGAGCGGCTGATTATCGACGGTGATCCACCGGTACGCCTCGTCCGCGAGCACATACGCACCGACGGAATCGGCGACCTCATAGACCGCCGCACACTCCGCCGTCGAGAGCGCCGAGCCGGTCGGGTTGTGCGGCGTGTTGATGACGATCATCCGCGTCCGGTCGGTGACGAGCCGCCGCAGTTCGTCCACGTCGTACCGATAGCCGGTCTCCTCGCGCAACGTGACGGTCTGGACGGTGCAGCCAATGGCCTCCGGCACCGTGTACAGTTGCTGATAAGCGGGGAAGACCGAGACGACCTCGTCCCCCGGTGCGAGCAAGGCATTAAAAAGCAGGTAGTTCGCCTCAATCGCGCCCGTCGTGATGAGGATGTCATCGGGCGTCAGGCCGTCATACGTCTCCGCGATGCGCGTGCGGAGTGCGAGCGTGCCGCGCGCCTCGCTGTAGTTGAGGGGAATGTCCAGCAACTCGCGCGCTCGCTTCTCCGGCTCGGGATCGAAGGCGAGCAGTTCGGCAGTCGTCAGCGGATGGATGCCGGACTCCGCGAGGTCGTATTCCACCTGCGTCTCGTAGGTCGTCATCCACCGTTCGAGGGCAAAGGGAGTGAGGCGCATATTCTATCCTCTCAATGTTGGTCGCGGCCCGATTTGCCCCCACCCCCGACCCCTCCGCCCGCAAGCGGGGGAGGGGGAGCTTGATTGAGAGGGGTAGCGATCTATGGCCGTCACACACGTACCACGCGAGGCACCCCTCCCCCCACGCGAGGCACCCCTCCCCCGCATGGCGGGGGCAGGGGCCGGGGGTGGGGGCCGATCCCTAATCCAGCAGTTCGTACCCCGGCAACGTCAGGAAATCGACGAATGCATCGTCGGTCGTGATGCGGTCGAAGAGTTCGCTGGCCGTCCGATAGGGGACGGCGGCGAACTGCTCGCTGCCGACTTGCGCCTCGATCTTCGCCAACTCCTCCGGCAGCATGGCGCGGAAGAGTTCGACCGAGACCTTGCGCCCGTCGTTCAGCGCGCCATCCGGGTTGCGAATCCATTGCCAGACTTGCGAGCGAGAGATTTCGGCGGTCGCGGCGTCCTCCATCAGGTTGAAGATCGGCACCGCGCCCGAACCGGCGAGCCACGAGGCGATGTACTGGATGCCGACGCTGATGTTCGTGCGCAGGCCCGCCTCGGTGATCTGCCCGCGCCCATCCGGGAAGGTGATCAGTTCCGCGCCGCTCACCTGCACGTCGTCGCGCTTCTTGTCGATCTGGTTGGCGTGCGGCATCCGCTCGTTGAACGCCTCCAATGCGACGGGGACGAGGCCGGGGTGCGCGACCCAGGTGCCGTCGTGTCCGTCGGTCGCCTCGCGCTCCTTGTCCGCGCGGACCTTCGCGAAGGCTTCGTCGTTGGCGGCGGGGTCGTTGCGGATCGGGATTTGCGCCGCCATGCCGCCCATCGCGTGGGCGTTGCGGCGGTGGCAGGTGCGGATGCAGAGGAGCGAGTAGGCGCGCATGAAGGGCGTCGTCATCGTCACCTGCGCGCGGTCGGGAAGGAGGAAGTCCGCGTTATTGCGGAACTTCTTGATGCAACTGAAGATATAGTCCCACCGCCCGCAGTTCAGACCCGCCGAGTTCTCGCGCAGTTCGTAGAGAATCTCGTCCATCTCGAAGGCGGCGAGGATCGTTTCGATCAGCACGGTCGCCTTGATCGTCCCTTGCGGGATGCCGAGAGCGTCCTGCGCCATCACGAAGACGTCGTTCCAGAGGCGAGCCTCCTGATGACTCTCCATCTTCGGCAGGTAGAAGTACGGGCCGCTGCCGTTCGCGATCAACTGGCGGGCGTTGTGGAAGAAGTAGAGGCCGAAGTCGAAGAGGCTGCCGGAGATCGGCGTGCCGTCGATGAGGACATGCTTCTCGTTCAGATGCCAGCCGCGCGGACGCACCATCAGTGTCGCGATCGTCTCATTGAGGCGATACATCCGCCCGTCCGGGTTCTCGAAGGTGATGGACTTATTGATCGCGTCGCGCAGGTTGATCTGGCCCTCGATGTTGTTTGCCCAGGTCGGCGCATTGGCATCCTCGAAGTCCGCCATGAAGACCTTCGCGCCGCAGTTGAGGGCATTGATAATCATCTTCCGGTCCACCGGGCCGGTGATTTCGACGCGCCGGTCCTGCAAGTCGGCGGGCTCCGGGGCAATCGTCCAGCCTCCCTCACGAATCGCCCGCGTCTCCGGCAGGAAGTCCGGCATCGTCCCGGCGTCAATCTCCGACTGCCGCGCCACCCGCCGCTGCAAGAGTTCCTGCCGCCGCTCCTCGAACGCCCGCGACAGTTTCGCCACGAACACCAGCGCGTCCGCCGTCAATATCTCCGCATATGCCGGGGTGACTACCCCCGTCACTTCAACGCCTTCGACGGAGGGGAGCGTTTCACGCGATTGCATCGTTCATCCATCCTCTGCTATGCCACGGGAGCGCTTGCTACATCAGCGTCCCGCCCGGCGGATCGCTGCCAAACTGAGGATGGGACTGTACCACGGCAGCACAATTGGGTACAGAGCGATGTTATGGCAAGCAATTATGCGCGCTTGATGGCTGCGACATATCGCCTTAAAGGGGGAATGACTTTGCCGGAATCTCCGCCTCGCGACGCGCATACGCGCGCTGCATATCGGCATTGGTTCGTAGATCGTGCCAATAACTCCGAAAAGCTCGACCGAGATCAGTTACGAGAGGCAAGAGGCCAATCTGAATCATGTGTGTGACATAAGGTTTTCCTGTCTCCGTCGTTGGCACTGAAATCATCGTATAGTGTCTCGCGGCATCCATTTCCCACAACAGAGTCCAGTAATAGTGCCGTCCAGTCCTATCTTCGATTTCTCGCGACTTGCTTTCGCGCATCAAGGTATGCCGCCACATCTCTACAGCTACGCGATTTACATCCGTCTGCATCGTATGATAGGCATCAAGGAATGTGACCATACGCTCGGTCTGATACGACCATGTAGGGTGAACAACTATGCCACTCGGATTTCGTTGTTTCCTTCCGCCAGTCCAAAAAGCGGACATTGAATCAATCCATGCAAAGGCGAGCATCATGTAAGCGTGGCAGGTATGGTGAAACCCATACGGCGGTTCCTTATATGCCACTGGATAATGATGCGAAACGACGTCCCGGTGAATCCAGTCGACCTCATTTGCGAATTCGCTAAATTCGCGTTTGGCCTGCTCAATTCGATCTTCTATATCGGCTTGGGTCAACACGAAGATACCCGCCCTTGCGATCGAAATTGCGCGATCCCGTTTGCGGAACGGACGCGGTATTCGCTCCCCAGTGTTGCTCTCGTTTGTTTTCGATACCGAGGGATAGAGTTGGCTGGGGCGCAGGGATTCGAACCCCACCTACCTGATCCAGAGTTGCGAAATCGCCCTCGTTCCATTCCCCGCTATACCTATGTTTATCAGTCGTGGTAAGGGAAAACGATCATCGGTCAATGTCCGATGTGTCCGCTGAGTGCCGAGGATTCCAGCGACTTGGCTAGGGTTTCTGGCTAGGGTGGCTATGGACTGCACCCCTGTAGTGAGACCTCCACTAAGACATACAGAGGCCAACGCTTGACGCCGATAGGACACGGGCGTATACTTCGGAAAGTAGAACGCCTGTACGGAGGAACGATGTTCACGGCGGAGATTCGGAACCTAGAGCGCACGGTATCTCTCGCGGACTGGCAGCAGGCGCGAACCGCTGATCCGTTCGTCCGCGTGGCGGCGATTGCCGCCTACGATCCGCAGAACGGCATCGTCCGTATCCGTGACGCCGCCGTTCTCTGCGGGAACTGTGGGGCAACCATCGGCGCGTATCCACCGGAGCGCGTGTACCCGGCCAATCAGATCACCGGGCGCGGGCGATGGGTACGGCTCCTGGCAATCTATACGAACCATGACGGCGATCCGTTCTACTACGCCCGTGCCGAGACGCCGGGGCGCGCGCACACGGCATGGAACGAGACGCCCGATGTGCCGCCCGACATGTTGGCGTGGATTGCGGGCATCAACGCGCGTGACGGCCTCGCCGCCGTCGCAACCGTCGCTACCTTCGAGCACTTCAAGGTGAAGTGCCACAACTGCACGAAGATCAATCGCGTGGAGGTCGTCGCCTAGCACCCGCTCGATACATGTGATCTGCACGGCCTGTCAACAAAGCCGACCCCTAACCCCCGGAGCAACGCGGGGGAGCGGGCGGCTTTTTCTGTTGCTCTCGCATCTCGCAGGAGCATGAACAGTGACAGAGGCCACGACAGCGCGCCGCGCCACACGCGACATTGATACTGACCCCGACCGCCTCATCAGCATCAAACACGTCTCCGACCTGACGGACATTCCCCGCGCGACCGCCTACGAACTCGCCGCATCGGGTGTGTGGGAGACGGTGCAGACCGGCCCGCGTCAGATTCGCGTCAATCTCGCCAGTGTCCGGGCATGGATCAAGGCCAATACACGCAGCGCGACACAAAGCCGCTAACCCCGACGATGGGGCAGCGGCGGCGAACTGTGACGGGCAAGCCCAGTTTACCATACCGCGCCGTGTTGTCGGACAGGAAGTGTCCGATGTTTTCCAGAGTCGACCTGACGACCCTCCCCATTGCCGAACTCGCAGAAATCGCGCACGCACATCGCGTCCCGTTCCACCTGAGCACGGCTGATCCGTTGCAGGTGATCGTCCGCCCCCATCGCGACCCGGCCATGCAGCCGCTTGTCACGGCGATGCACGCACGGCGGGAAGAACTCGCCGCATTCCTGATCCGCCATCGCCCGCCGCGCCCTGCCACATCGGAGAGGGAGATACGGTATCGGCGCGACGTGTTGCTCGAGCCGGACATCCTACTCTCCGATGTGGCATGGCCGGAACTGGCGGCGATGGTCATTTCTCTCGTACTCGGCACGCTGGAAGCGGAACGCGCGGCGGCTGAATGGGAGCGCGGCACCATCGGGCGCGATGCCGTACCGACACGGCCAATCGGACGGACGGTGCGACTGTGAACGCTCTTGGTGCGCTCGAATGGGTCACGCTGCACGGCGGCAAGGGAAGCGTCTAAAAGTCGATCGATCAGGCAGCAAGGGCCGCAGATAGGCGATGATCCCACTCGTCATTGAGGAGCGCGAGTCGCAAGGCGACCACGCCGCCTGCTTGTGCCCGCCACCAGCGCATCC
>JBPCMC010000377.1:0-10988 GCA_051002645.1 Thermomicrobiales bacterium | reverse complement strand
TCCATCTCGCGGTACGGTTCGATGATCTCGGCCACCTGCTGCGTCGGGTACTGCTCGCGGTAGTAGCAGAGCGACAGGTGCGGCAGGAACGGCGGCGCGTTCACCGGGTCCGGCTGATCGTGCGGCGTATCGCCACCCGGCGCGGGCGCTTCCGCAGAGAGGGCGGAGGGGCCGAAGCCCGGCAGGCCGACCTGATGGAGGACGGTGACGAGCGAATCGCGGAGCCCGGCGAGGCCGTTGCTCTCCTCATGCACCTCGACGAACGCCGCGTTGCCGAAGGAGTTGACGCCGCGCAGCGTGAGGGTCAGCGGCTGCACGTCGCGCAGGGCGCGACTCGCGCGGTCCATGATCCGGGCAATGTTCCCGTTCGTCACGCGGATGGCGGACTCCAGGCCAATGCCCAATACCGTGATGTGGAGATAGTGCGACGGCAACACGTCGTGGATGCCCGCCGCCGTCAGCGCCTCACGGACCGGGCGCGTCGCATCGACGACACCCCGGCCAACGACCGGGACGAGGAAGGCGATATAGGACGACTTCTCCGTGCGGGCGCGCGCCTCCACTTCGTGGGCGTTCTCGTCGTCCGTCATCGGGCGCGCGCGGAACTGCTGCCAGGCTTCGTCATAGGTGGTGGCAAAGGATCGTGTGGCTGTCATGGTTGGCTTGCTCCTCACGCTTCAACACGCATCATGCGCTGCTCGCAGGATACCACGCGCGGGCATTGGGCGGGTGAGGAACCTCACCCCCCGACCCCCTCTCCATTGCGATGGAGAGGGGGAGCAAATACGGGAGAAGAAACATCGTTTATGGTAAGTCACGGCAATATGGCATGAGGCACCCCTCTCCATCGCGGGCGCCCTCTGGGCAGGTGAGAGGGGCCAGGGGTGAGGTTCCCATTGCTTCTGTATACTCGTTCGAGGGAAGGGCGCCAGGAGGTAACGAAACATGAAGATCGCATTCATCGGGCTCGGGGCGATGGGGACGCCGATGGCGCGCACGCTGCTGAAGGCGGGCTTCGCGCTCTGCGGCTACGATGCGGACCCTACGCGTAGCGCCGCCCTCGTCCCGGCGGGTGCGACCGCCGCCGGTAGCGCTGCTGAGGCAGCCGCCGGTGCGGACGTACTGCTCGTCATGGTGCAGAACTACGCGCAAGTGCGCGCGGCGCTCCTCGGGGCAGAGGGCGCGCTCGCCGCATTGCCGCCGGGTGCGGTCGTCCTCGTGATGAGTACGATTGCACCGGAGCAGGTGCGGGAACTGGCCGGGTACGCGGCGGAGCGTAGTCTCGCGCTCGTGGACGCGCCCGTCAGTGGCGGGCCGGGCCGCGCGGCGACGGGGGACCTGAGCATCGCCATCAGCGGCGCACCGGGCGCGGTGGCGCGCTGCCAGCCGCTGCTCGATGCCCTCGGTACGCAGCAATACCCGGTCGGCGAGCGAGCAGGACAGGCGATGACGCTGAAGATCGTCCATCAGTTGCTCGCGGGCGTCCACATCGCGGCAGCGGCGGAGGCAATCGAACTCGGCAATCGCGCTGGCATCGCGCCGGAGGTCGTGCAGGATTTCGTCGGCCACGGGGCGGCCAATTCGTGGATGTTCGGCGATCGCGGGCCGCGCATGGTCTCCGGGGAGTACACCCCGCCGAAGAGCGCGCTCGCCATCTTCGTCAAGGACCTCGGCATCGTCCACGATCTGGGCGCGTCGCTCGGCCTGTCGCTCGCGGTGGCGGACGCCGCGCTCGATCTCTATCGCCGCGCTGCCGACGCGGGCATGGCGCACCTCGACGACTCCTCGGTGATCGAGATTATCCGCGCGACGGGCGATGACGAGATGACAAGGTAGACAGATTGCCCCGCATACTGAAACGAACGCGCACGCTCGCCCGTTCAGTGAATAGGGGGCACCGGCGGTGGCGGACTTCAGCCTGCCGCGACCGGGGCAGCGAATCGACTTTTTCAGTGGTTGAGGATTCGGGCCACACGCGACGAATGTCTACCGACGCCCTCTGGAGGGCAACGCGCGAGCTACCGTCACGTTCGCACGAAGGTGAGGATTTCGCCGTATGGTCACGCCTCTGTATCGAGACTGCCCTGGGTGTGGCGTCCACCTGCCGATTTCAGAGGCGCACGCCGATGGACGCTACAATGCGTCCGCCGAATGCTGGCAGCTCTATGGTGACGTGAGCGCGTATACGGTGACGCACGGGGATCGGGGGTTCATCCATCAACTGGCGGTTGACACCTATGGTGCGCAGCACGCCGGTGAGAACGTGCGCCCAATCACCGTCGCGTTCGCGCTGATCGGCCTGTACCTCGCCTGCGAGCGGGGGTATTCCGGTCGGCAGGTGCAGCATATGCATATGCTGCTGGCCCAACGGTCGAAGACCTGGCCGCGATTCGCGCCGCCAGCACATGCCGGGGCGGTAACCGTCCTCGATGTCGTGCAGGCGCGGCCAGGCGAGGAGCGAGACGCCATGTTGCGGCGATGGAGACAGGCGGTGTGGAATGCGTGGAACGAGGAACACGAGCGCGTGAGATCGCTGATGGCGAGCGTCATGGCCGATTAGCTCAGCCATAGATTGCTCGTTTTGAGACCGTTTGTAGAACTGGGTCAATAATGGGAAGGAAGAGCACGATGAGATGGCAACGGTTCGGGTCGGGCATCGCGCTTGGTGTCGTCGCGATGGCGCTCGTCGCCTGTGGCGGTGGCGCTGCCCCAACGAGTACGTCAACGCCCGGCGTACCGACGCCAACGGCGAATGTCGCACCGACGGTTGTCAGCACGCCGATGGCGAGCCCGACCGTCACGGCGGCAGCGGGCAGCGCGGTAGCGCCGACGCGACCGGCTGCGTCGGTGCGAGCAACAGCAGCAGGCAGCGCCGTTGCTCGTGCCACCGGCCAACCAAGCGGCAGCGCCGCCGCAGCCCCCGCCGCCACACTGGGGCAGGCGCTCTCCGGTCATACCGGCCCGGTCTACGCGGTCGCATTCAGCCCGGACGGGAAGACGCTGGCCAGCGCGAGCGGCGACAAGACGATCAAACTCTGGGACGCCGCGACCCGCAAGGAACTGAAGATGCTGACCGGGCACACCGATGGCGTGATCTCCGTCGCCTTCAGCCCGGATGGTAAGACTCTCGCCAGTGGCAGCGCGGACAAGACAATCAAACTCTGGGATGTCGCTGCCGGTAAGGAGATCGCCACACTCAAGGGGCACACCGAGAGCGTCTTCTCCGTCGCCTTCAGCCCGGACAGCACAACGCTGGCGAGCGGCAGTATCGACAAAACGGTCCGGTTGTGGGATGTCGCGGCAGGGACGCTGCGCACCACGCTGATGGGGCACACCGGCAAGGTGCATTCGGTCGCCTTCAGCCCGGATGGGAAGACGCTGGCGAGCGGCGGCGAGGACATGAGCGTCAAGCTCTGGGATGTCGCGGCAGGCAAGGAAATCCGCACGCTCGGCGGCCAGGCGCGCGCCGTGCTTTCGGTCGCCTTCGATCCGACCGGCAAAACGGTCGCGGCGGGCAGCTTCGGCGCGGTGAAACTCTGGGATATGGCGAGCGGCAATGAGGTCAAGACGCTGAAGAGCGACCTGAGCGTCTACGCCATCGCCTTCAGCCCGGACGGGAAGGTGCTGGCGAGCGGTGGCGGCAGCATTTCCCTCTGGAACCTCGGCTCCGGCCAGCCGTTAAAGACCCTCGCCGCGCCGAGCGCCGTCATCAACGCCGTCGCCTTCAGCCCGGACGGGAAGACCCTCGCCAGCGGCAGCGATGACAAGACCGCCAAACTACTGGACATTACACCGATTATCAAATGACGCACCTACCCTCCGAGCAAGAGGCGGAGCATTTGCTCCCCTCCCCGGAGCGGAGAGGGGTCGGGGGAGGGGCTCCCTACGGATTCCGCGCCATCGGTGCGTGCGGGGCGCTGATCAGATCGTTGCGCAGGTAACCCATGACGACGAATGAGGTGCCGCTTTCCAACGGGCCGACATGCCCGCTGTAGAGGACGCGCGTCCAGCGGGTCGTACCGTCCACGCCGACGATATTCGTCTCCAACACCGGCAGCTCGCCGCTGACGTAGACGCTCGTCTCTATCGGGTTCCCGTTGAACATGAAGGAGACCGTTACGTTGCCGGAGAGCGTGTCCGGCGCCCGCCAGAGCGCGACATCGGTCGCCAGGACGGTGACGACCAGCCCGCTTACCGGAACCGAAACCGTCGGGATGATGGTGGTCGTCGAGCCTGAGAGAGCAGGCGGAGAGGATATATCTGGAGACGCGATAATCGTCGGCACACCGGCGTGTGCAGTCGGCGTCGCCACCGTTGTCGCGCAGCTAACCGCGGCGCACGCGAGAACGCAGAGCGGCGCGAGCCAGTACAGGAATCGACTCTTTGCCGCGCCCTCCGGTCGTCCGGGCCGTGATTCGCGTTGGTTGTTCATTGCGCTCCCCCATTTCCATTCAGCGATGCGAGCCATCGCTGTGCCCCATTCCTGTGACAACCGAGCGCGCAGAACCTTACAGGCCCCTCGCAGCGGCACGGCGCATCGGCTACAGTGAGATGAACGGTGGATGATGCCGAACTGTTGCAAGAAGGAGCAGGGCGCATGAAAAATGTGACAGCGCGACCACTAGCGGTACTCTTCGCGGGGCTGCCGCCCACGCCGGACGAAGCGCCGCTGCTCGCCGCCATCCGCGCGCACCTCGCGACCGACCGCCGCGCCGTCGTCGTGCTGGACGACGATCCGACCGGCACACAGACAGTCTACGACCTCTCGGTCTACACGCGGTGGGATGTCGAGATGCTCGTCGGCGCGCTCGGCGCGGAGAGCACGGGGTTCTACATCCTGACGAACAGCCGGAGCCTGCCGGAGCGTGAGGCGGTCGCACGCAATCAGGAGATCGCCGCGCACCTCCGTGCCGCCTCCACACAGGTGGGGCGACCGTTCACCATCATCAGCCGGAGCGATTCCACGTTGCGCGGCCACTTCCCCGCCGAGACTGACGCGTTGATCGGTCTGCCGCCGGAGGATGGCCCCGCACCGCAGATCGTCCTCGCCCCATTCTTCGCGGAGGGGAAGCGCATCACCGTCGATGATGTCCACTGGGTCCACGATGGCACGACCGCCGTGCCCGTCGGCGCGACGGAGTTCGCCCGCGATGCCACCTTCGGTTTCGCGGCGTCCGATCTGCGCGATTGGGCGGTCGAGAAGTCGGGCGGTCGCTGGACGCACGATGACGTCGCCGCGTTACCGTTGGAAACGGTGCGACAGGGTGCAGAGGCCGTGGCAGCGTGGTTGATGGCGACGCACCAGCCCGTCATTGTCATCAACAGCGCGGAAGATGGCGACATGGCCGCCGCCGTGCTCGGTATGCTCACGGCGGAGGCAGCCGGGCGGCGCTATCTCTGCCGGACGGCGGCGGCTTTCGTGCGGGCGCGCTTCGGCCTGCCACGACGGGCCCTGCTCGCGCCCGCCGAGATGGTGCGCGGCACGGGGCCCGGCCTCGTCGTCGTCGGCTCATACGTGCCGCGCAGCAGCGCGCAGTTAGAGCACGCCCGCGCGCTGGAGACCGCCCGCTCCATCGAACTGCCCGCCGATGCACTGCTCGATAACCGGCGCGATGATGCGATCCGATCAGCGATCGACGCGGTCAACGGTGCATGGGACCAGGGCGCGGACGCCGTGCTCTTCACGAGCCGGAAACTGCTCCAGGACACGGCGGACGACGCAGCGAACCTGCGGATCGGCCAGCAGATTTCGTCGGCGCTCGTCGCGATCGTGCGGGGATTGGATCGGCAACCGGCCTGGTTCATCGCCAAGGGGGGCATCACCTCCAGCGACATGGCGACCGAGGCGCTTGGCATCCGCCACGCGACGGTGCTCGGCGCGCTGATTCCCGGCGTACCTGTCTGGCGGGCCGTGGATGCCGACCGCTGGCCCGCCGTGCCACTCGTCATCTTCCCCGGCAACGTCGGCGCCGAGGACGACCTCGCCCGCGCGATGCAGGCGCTCCACGCGGGAGCGAGCAATGAGCAATGAGCAATGAGTGGGAATACCACGGTGCTCGTTATCTCGTTTCCCTGCCGATCACTGAAGAAGCATATGAGCAATGAGGAGCATGCCCCTCGTTGCTCATTGCTCATTGCTCATTGCTTTGAGCAAGTCCCCGTGGCGGCTGGGTGAATCGCCGGCGGGCCTCGGTCGTATCAATCTCGGGCATGTGGCGCTCGACGAGGGCGAGGGTTTCCTCGATCAGCGCGCGGAGCATGGCAATGGCAGTGAGCGGTTCGGCGCTGAGCGCCTGTTTGATGCGTGTCGCCACATTCGGCGGCGCGATCCGCATTCGCGCGACGTAGGCGTCCAGCCGCTTGAATTCGAGTTGCGGGTAGAGTCGGTTCAACCCGGAGAGGACGGCGAGCAGATTCTTCACGTCGTCCAGCAGCACTTTGTGGAGGAAGAGCGGGGCGTCGCGCGGCACGATGCGCTGTTCGAGCACCTGATACGGCCAGAAGCGCAGATGATCGCGCACGACGGCCTGGGCGAGTGCATCGGGATATGTGGCGGCGCGCGCCTGCCAGCCCGCGATCACGTCGGCGCCGAAGAGCGGCAAGGCATCGAGGATGCCGCCGACCACCGCGTGCTTCTCGTGCTCGGTGTCGTAGTCGTCCAGCACCGCGCTGAGATCGGCGCCGAACCGCGCGACGGTGCAGTGGATCACCTGGCATTCCACGCCGTCCACCGTGAATGAATCGGCCAGGGCGTCCGCGCTCGTGAAGATGCGCAGCCAGGTCGCCCCACCGAGTGCGTCACGCCCCGCCGCGATCTCCTCCTCGGTCGGCATCGTTTCGTAGTAGACGCCGAGATCAATATCGGAGACAGCGTCGCTCTGCCGCCGCGACACCGAGCCGAGCACCGCGATCGCTCGCGCCTTCTCACTCGCCGTGTACACCCCTGCCACCCGCCGCGCCAGCGTGAGCAGCCGCCCATCCGTATCCTGCATCACCCGCTCCAAGAATGTTCAACCACAGAGACACAGAGCACACAGAGACAGGAAAGAGGACAAAGAATCTACTCCCCTTCTTCATGTTCCCCTCTGTGTCCTCTGTGTCTCTGTGGTTCGAATCCCCCGGACGTTAAAGTGCGAGACCCCGATAGCCTCTGCCCCATTCCGTCTACGTTCACCTTGCGGCTTCGGTATCCGGCTGGTTGCTTCGGTCATCGGGACCTCACAGTTATGAATATACAGAGTGTTCGGACATTTGTCAAGGGGTATGGGCGAGCAATTTTTGGGGCGGATTCTCGGCGGGTAATTGAGGGCGTGTACGCCGCTTGTTTGCGCAGGGGGAGCATGGTATCTTCCGGGCAAGCGAACAGCGGGAATCGTGCGATGCAAGGAGCCGAAGATGGATCATGCGGCGGAAATTCCGGTGTCCGGGGAGCAGGCCGCCACCGAGCGGGTGTCGCGTGCGGCGTCCTCCGTCTTCTGGGTGATGTTCGCGATTAACCTCTTCAACTATCTCGACCGCTACGTGCTCCCCGCCGCGCTCTCGAAGATTCAGAAGGAGTTCGGCCTGAGCGACACGAAGGCCGGTGCGCTCAGTACCGCCTTTCTGCTCGTCTATGCCGTGGCCGCGCTGCCGCTCAGCATCTGGGCGGATCGGGGGGTGCGGAAGAATGTGATCAGCATCTGCGTGGCGATCTGGAGTGTCGCAACCTGCCTGAGCGGGTTCGCGACGGGTTTCTGGACCCTTTTCGGCTCGCGCGCGCTCGTCGGCATCGGCGAGGCGGGCTACTACCCGGCGGGCACCTCGCTGCTCAGCGACTACTACCCCCGTGCGGCGCGCGCCCGCGTGATGAGCAAGTGGGGCGCGGGGTCGCTGATCGGGCTGGCGATCGGCTTCTCGCTCGGCGGCATCCTGGCGGGAAGCCTCGGCTGGCGCGCGGCCTTCTTCATTACCGGGCTGCCCGGTCTCTTCTTCGCGCTGCTTGCCTGGCGGATGCGCGAGCCGGTGCGCGGCGCGGCGGACGGCTGGCAACGGGCCACCGCACCGGCTGGCCAGCCATTCGGCGCGCAGGTGCGCTTGATCCTGCGGACGCGCACGGTCGTCGTCGGCATCCTCCTGCAAGTCTTCGCCTTCTGGGTGCTCGGCGCGGCGGCGTACTGGCTGCCGGTCTACCTCCAGCGTGCCTATGGCTTCAAGGAGGGGAAGGCGGGCACCGTCTCTGGCGCGGTGCTCGTCGTCGCGGGGATTGCGGGCGTCCTGCTCGGCGGCGCACTGGCGGATAAACTGACGGAGCGCTGGGCGAGCGGCCGCATCCTCGCCTGCGGGATTACCCTCGCCATCGGCGCGCCCTGCTTCGCGCTCGCCGTGACGCGCAACGGCTTCGGCACCTTCCTGCCACTCTTCTTCGCTAGCGCCCTCTTCCTCAGCATGTACTCCGGCCCGCTCACCGCCCTGTCGCAAGATGTCGTGCCGCCGGCGGTGCGCGCGCTCGTCGTCTCCCTGACACTGCTGATCGGCCATCTCTTTGGGGATGTCACCTCGCCCCTGATCGTTGGCGTCATCTCCGACCATCTCGGCGGCGGCGCGCATGGGTTGAGCCGCGCGCTGCTCATCACCTGCCCGATCATGCTCCTCTGCGCGGGCGTGGTCGGCCTCGTCGGCAGCCGCTACGTCGGCCACGACCTCGCCCGGATGGACGCGGAGCGGCTGGCGCACACGGGCTAGCGCGTGCATGAGAAGGGGCCGTCTTCTCAGCGTTTTCCCCACGCGGCGACCTCCGTGTCCTTTGCGCCTTCATGGTTCATTCGCTTTGTCCCGCGTGCGATAATCGCGCCACCCGGTGGTGTCGTCGCGGGGAGGGGTGCGTCTGTGCGGATTGAGAGCATCGCCGCGCGTGCCGATCTCATCGAGACGGTGGCGCGATGGCAGTTCGATGAGTGGGGGTATCGGGAGCCGGGGGATTCGCTGGCGGCGCGGATCGCCGATCTCAGCAGCCAGGCGGCACATCCGGGCCGTCTCCCGAGCACATTCGTCGCGCTGGACGGGGACGAACCGCTCGGCTCCGCGAGCGTGATGCGGGAGGACGCGGCGGTCTTCCGCGCCTCCCCGCGTCAGCGGGGACTGACACCGTGGCTCGCGAGCGTCTATGTGCGGCCCGAGGCGCGGGGGCGCGGGGTGGCGACGGCGCTCGTGCGGCGCGTCATGGCGCAGGTGGCGGCGTTGGGCGTCGCGTGGCTCTACCTCTTCACGGAGGGGGCGCGGGGCCTCTACGAGAAGATCGGCTGGCGGGTGATCGGGACGGATCGCTACGAGGGGCTGGAGATGACGATCATGGCGATCGACCTCACGCCTGATGCGACGCCTGCCGGCGAGCAATAAAGATCCGCATCCGCAAGCAGACTTACCAGTTTTCCCAATGGACGACGGACGCGAGCGGGTCGCGCGGGGCGGGCTTGAAGTCGGTGCCCTTCGTGTAGGCGACCGGGATGAGCGCGGTCTGCATCACCCGGTCGTAGGGGATACCGAGCACGTCGGCCGCCTCGCGCTCGTGCATCAGGTGGATGGTCGTCCAGCAGGTGCCGAGGCCGCGCGCACGGGCGGCGAGCATGAAACTCCAGGCCGCCGGGAGGATGGAGCCGAAGACGCCGCTCTGCGCGTTCGCGGGCTGGCCGTCCGTGCGGCCCATGATACAGGGGATAACAAAGACCGGCGCTTCGTGGAAATGGTCCGCGAGGTATTGCGCGGAATCCGAGACGCGCGTCTGCGTAGCGGCGCGCGCCGGGTCGTCGTACGTCACGCCCGCGCCACCACCGCTGCGGTATCGCTCCCACCCTTTGCGGTAGAGGTCCGCGAGTGCGCGGCGCTTCTCCGCGTCC
The DNA here is from genome assembly GCA_051002645.1 of Thermomicrobiales bacterium. Classification (GTDB taxonomy): domain Bacteria; phylum Chloroflexota; class Chloroflexia; order Thermomicrobiales; family JALYUS01; genus JALYUS01. The sequence continues at coordinate 1,116 of JBPCMC010000377.1, read as the reverse complement.
GTCACGACGACGAACTGCCACCCCTGGCGGTTGCTGCCGGTCGGCGCTTGCTGCGCGATGCGCAGGCATTCCTCCAGCACCTCCCGCTCGACCGGTCGGGTGAAATCGAGCCGCTTGCGCACCGAACGGGTCGTCGTGAGCACTTCATCGGCCGTCAGTGACAAGATCGCCATGCATTCCACTCCTCTCCAGAGCCCGCGCCAGCACGGGTCGGTTGTCGCCATTTCTCGTCTCCATCATACGGCCAGACGGCACTGCACGACATCATCTCCTGCCGAGAACGACGTGGCATTGAACCTGCGAAGCGGTAGGAGGGGGGCCGCACGGTTGCCCGCGTACTACTCCTGCATCACGCACGTATGAAAGGATCGAACGAATGAGCGCCACGAAGACGACGAAGATGAAAGCGACCGAGAAGAGGGGCATGGACGGCACGGACGGCAAGGAAGCGACGCCCGTCATGCACCAGCGGGGGCGGGAGATTCAGCGATACGGCTCCGTCACCGCGATGCCGGTCGGCGTGAGCACGACGGCGCGGCAGGAAAACTGCACGATGCTCAATCAGTTGCTCGCGGACACGATCACCCTCTACAGCCTCTACAAGAAGGCGCACTGGCAAGTGAAGGGGCACACCTTTTATCAGTTGCACCTCCTCTTCGACAAGCACGCCGAGGAGCAATTGGAGTTGGTCGATATGATCGCCGAGCGCATTCAGATGCTCGGCGGCGTCTCGACGGGAATGCCCGCCGCCGTCGCGAAACTCTCCAAAATCGAGAACCCGCCGGACGGCGTAGAGGAAGTCCCCGCCGTCATCTCGCGCCTCCTCGAAGCGCACGAGACGATCTGCAACGAGGTGAACGAGGGCATCGAGCAGACCGAAGAGAACAAGGACTGGGGCACGAACGACATGCTGATGGGCGATGTCCTGCGCACCAATCAGATGCAGGTCTGGTTCGTCGGCGAGCACCTTGTGGACACGCCAATCGTCCGCGCCTGAGTCCGACAACACAATTGCATCGACGAGGCGGCCTGCGGGTCGCCTCTATTTCGTAGCGTAGGGTTTCCCACCCGTCCCAGCAAGAAACAAGCCGGAAAACCCCCACTCCCCACGCTTCG
>JBPCMC010000376.1:0-3120 GCA_051002645.1 Thermomicrobiales bacterium | reverse complement strand
ATGGACAATAATTTGCCGATCATCGTCTTCAATGTGGCGGAACCGGGCATGATTGCCCGCGTCTTGCGCGGCGAGGAAGGTTTCGGTACCGTTGTGCGGTAGCGGTGCATGGAGGAGGCGCGAGCATGTATGAAGATATTCTCAGCGACGCCGACGACCGGATGCACAAGGCAATCGAGGCGCTGCGCGGCCATCTTGCCGGTATTCGCACGGGCCGTGCGTCTCCGGGGCTGATCGAGCGCGTCATCGTCGACTACTACGGCGCGGAAACGCCGTTGCAGCAACTGGCGGGCATCGCCGCACCGGAGGCGCGCCTGCTCCTCGTCACGCCCTGGGACAAGGGCTCGATGAAGGCGATTGAGAAGGCCCTGCGCGCCAGCGACCTCGGCCTCAATCCGAACAGCGACGGCCAGGTGCTGCGCATCGCTATCCCGGCATTGACCGAGGAGCGGCGGCGCGACATGACGAAGATCGTCAAGCGCAATGTCGAGGAGGCGCACGTCGCCGTGCGGAATATCCGGCGCGACGCGATGCACATGCTCAAAGAACTCGACGAGGGCGGCGACATCTCCGAGGATCAGCGGCGACGCGGCGAAGAACAAGTACAGAAGCAGACCGACCGCGCCATCGCGGAGGCGGACAAGGTCGGGCGGGACAAGGAAGCCGAAGTCCTCGAAGTCTGAGCGCATACTGCGGGAACGGCACAGGCATCATGACGAACACGACCGTGGAAAGCAGCAAGAGCGTTGAAGGATCGCCCGCAGGCGCGACCGCCCAGACGCATGTCGTCAGCGGCAAACCGCCGCGCCATGTGGCGATCATCCTCGACGGCAATGGGCGGTGGGCACAGCGTCGGGGCCTGCCGCGCAATAAGGGACACGAGGCAGGGACGGAGAACATCCGCCCGATTGTCTCCGCCTGCCCGGACCTCGGTATCGAGTACCTGACGCTCTGGGCCTTTTCGACGGAGAACTGGCGCCGTCCGCAGGACGAGGTGGAGGGCATCTTCCAAATCCTCAGCGAGCGCATCGCCGTCGAGACAGGAGCCTTGCACGAAGCGGGCGTGCGCCTCCGGCATATCGGCAGACTCGAAGGGCTGGACGAAGACCTCGCCGGGGCGGTGCGCGCCGCGATCGATCTGACCGCCGACAACACGAAGATGACCCTCACGTTGGCGTTCAACTACGGCGGGCGGGCAGAAGTCGTCGCGGCGATCAAGGAGATGCTGCGCGACGGTCTCGACCCCGATAGCGTGACGGAAGAGACGGTCAATCGCTACCTCTATACGGCGGACATGCCCGACCCGGACTTGATTATCCGTCCCTCCGGCGAGTTCCGACTCTCCAACTTCCTCATCTGGCAGGGCGCGTATGCCGAGCTCTACTTCCCGAACATTCTCTGGCCGGACTTCGGTCCCGACGATTTGCACGATGCCGTTACGGATTTCCAAGGGCGCCAGCGTCGCTTCGGCGCGATCCCCGACACCGACCCCGCAACGACCGAATCCACCTAAACGATGTTCCGAACCCGCGCGCTCTCGTCGGTCGTTGTCGTCCTCGTCGGCGTCATCCCGGCGTTTTTCGGCGTCTGGGGCGCCACTGTCGCCGTCGCCGCCCTCGGCTTGATCGGCCTGGCCGAACTGCGGGTGATGTTCGCGGAGATCGACCATGAAATCCTGCTGGTCATCGCCGCTCCCGTGCTCCTCCTCACACTCGTTGCGGTGGCGGCGCATTGGCCCGCGTGGACATTGAGCGCGCTGGCGGCGGCAACGCTCCTTGCTCCCGCGTGTCTCTTCATGCTGCGCCCGTCCATCGAAGGTTCATTGCGGGCGTGGCTGGCGACCGGATTCGCGGCGCTCTACCTCGCGATCCCCCTGGCGCATCTCGTCGCGGTGCGACAGATCGCAGGTGTCACGACGGGCAGCGGCGCGTGGCTCACCCGCCTGGAAGCGCATCTGGGCTTCCCGGAGAAGGCGCTCGGTCTCGGTTGGTTCCTGCTCGCGCTCGTCACGTCGTGGCTCACGGACACCTTCGCCTATCTCTCCGGTCGCGCCTTCGGGAAGCGCCTGATGACGCCCGTGCTCAGCCCGAAGAAGACCTGGGAGGGGTTCGCGGGGGGCGTCGCCGGTGGGATACTGACGGCGGTCATCGCGAACTGGTGCTTCGGTGTCGGTATGCGGGGCGTCGTCGCGGTGGGCGCGGGCATTGTCATCGCCCTCGCCGCCACCGCCGGTGATCTCGCGGAGTCGCTGCTAAAGCGGCAGACGGGGGTCAAGGATAGCGGTACCCTGATTCCCGGTCACGGCGGCGTGCTGGACCGCATCGACAGTCAGTTGTTCGTCTTCGTCGTGGTCTATTACTTCGCGCTCGCAGTGGGCGCGTAATCCCTGGTGGCGGAGGGTATGTCTGCCGCAGTGGCATTCGGCAGGCTTAAGCCCACCGCCACCAATACAACGGAGCATTCACGTATGCCGTTACGTCTCGCAATACTTGGCAGTACCGGCTCCATCGGGCGGAGTACGCTGGAAGTCGTTGACGCGCACCCCGACAAACTGCAGGTCGTCGCTCTCGCGGCGGGCCGGAATGCGGCGCTGCTCCGGGAACAGACTGCACGCTACCGACCGGCGCTGGTCAGTCTTGATGTGGACATCGCGTCGGATTGGCGCCCTGCCGACACAGCAAGGCTTACCGGGGCGGAGGGGTTGCTGGCCGTCGCCACGCATCCCGACGCCGACATCGTCGTCGTCGCCACCTCGGGACATGCCGCGATTGAGCCGACGCTCGCCGCGGGCCGGGCCGGGAAGGTTGTTGCGCTCGCCAACAAGGAAACAATTGTCTGCGCGGGCGAACTCGTCATGCGGGAGGTGCAGCGTGCCGGACACCGCCTGCGCCCGGTCGATAGCGAGCACTCGGCGATCTGGCAGTGCCTCGAAACACCGCGACCGGGCGCGGAGCCGCAGCGCATCATCCTCACCGCGTCGGGTGGCCCGTTCCGCACGTCGTCGATGGAGCAGTTGCGCGCGATGACCGCCGCCGATGCGCGCAAACACCCGACCTGGAAGATGGGGAGCAAAATCACCATCGATTCGGCGACGCTGATGAACAAGGGGCTGGAGATCAT
>JBPCMC010000375.1:0-9247 GCA_051002645.1 Thermomicrobiales bacterium | reverse complement strand
CCGAATATTATGTCGAGTCCCATGCGGGAGATGATAGGCGTTCAGCCGTGGGAAAGGCAAGTGAGGTGGGTGATCGGTGTCTCTGCGCCAGTGCCCATATGTGTCAAGCCTCATACGACGCGGTGTGGTACATCGCACATGCCGATGTGGAAACCATCACCGTTGTCGATCTGGCTGGCGGTACCGTTCTCAGGCAGACGGCGGTGCAATCGCACACATCCGTGATAGGTCGCATCGCCGGTTGGCTCATGCCCAGTGTGGCGGCGAAAGGTGGGCCGACGACTGATCGTTGGGCAACGCTCAGCACCGACGGCACGCATTTATTCGTGATCGGGCAGCAGTCGGTACCGACGCAATCCGCCGATAATCAGCGGCAGATATCCACAACTTCCACCGGACTGCAGGTAATTGATACGGAGACGCTTCACGAGGTGCGCCGTCTTGATCTGCCCGCGAACGCGATGATGCTCTCGCCTAACGGACATCAGTTGCTCCTCAACACTTTCGATGATCGCGTTGACAGAACGCACACGCTGGTGATCCTTGACACCGAACGGCTCACCGAGCTTGGGCGTCGCGATTTCGACGCCGCCTTCATGCTGGATGGCTTTTCCCGCGATGGGCGGTACGCCTATCTCCATCAGACTGCGAATGCCGGTGGCGACCATGTGACCGTGCGCGTTTTCGATCTTCAGGCGCAGCGCGTCGTTGTCGAGCGGGTGCTCGACGGCTATATCGCCGATGTGCTCGCCCCGCGCAGCGACCCGACACATTGAATCTCGGTACATCGGAAGGAGCCAGGGATGCTTCATCGATTGCGCGCGTTGATGCTCGTCGTCATCATTGGTTGTCTCGTTGCCGGTTGCGGCGCTTCCCCTGTCACGAAGGAAGCATCGACCGTGCTCCCTCCTCCCCTGCCGACGCAAATGCCGCTTGCACCGACCGCGACTGTTCCACAGATCGGCGGCACGCTCTTCAGTGTGGATGCCCAGCAAGCGCGGGAGGTAGCGACCGTCATGAACATGATTCAGGCATACAATGCCGGCCAATTGGCGGAGGCGCTTGCATTCTTCGACGAGAGCATTGGCTACAGCGATTGCGACTACCGCGCGATCCAGACGGTGAGCGGTCGGGGCAGGGATGAAGCGACCCAGTGGCTGCAACGCCGGTTCTCGGATCATGACCAATTGACGGTGCGTCGCATCGAGAATACGAACACGGCGAGTGGCCTGGTCGTGGCAGTCACGTACACGAGCCGCGCGAGCGATACCCTGCGGTCACTGGGCTTCCCCAATGGTATCGAACCGCAACTTGCCACGAAGGTCATCTTCACCCAGACACGAGACCGCATTATGGCATTCGCCAATGGTCCGTACGGTGGCTCGTCGGAGTTATGTCGCCCGGAGACCGTGCCCTGATCCCCATTCGACGCGCCAAAGCGGAGAATCCGTTTGATGGTCTCGCCAATCACGCCGAGCGCGAGTATCGCGCAGGCCGAACCCGGTTGCTATGTAGAAGTCGAAGGGCGTACGGCTGTACGCCCTTACCGGCTCCCCTCCCGCGCCGGGAGGGGCTGGGGGTGGGCTATCCCCCCGCCTGCTCCTGGGCGAGCAAGGTGCGCTTGCGCTCGACGCCCCAGCGGTAGCCGCCGAGATCGCCATTTTCGCGCACGACGCGATGGCAGGGGATGGCGAGGGCGACGCGGTTGGTGGCGCACGCCTGGGCAACGGCACGGGCGGCGGTCGGCTGGCCGATGGCGCGGGCGATCTCGCCATACGAGCGCGTGCTGCCGTAGGGGATGGCGCGCAATGCCTCCCAGACGCGCCACTGGAAGGCGGTCGCCTGCACATCCAGCGGCAGATCAAGGTGCGGTTCCTGGCCGTGCAGATAGCGGACAATCGCCTCCACTGCGGCATCGAGGCCGGACGCATCGCGGGTGATCTCGGCGGCGGGATACTCCCGCATTAGCGCGGCGGCGAGGGCGTCGTCGCTATCGCCGAGGGTGATGGCGCAGACGCCCCGCTCCGTCGCCGCGACGAGCAGCAGCCCGAGCGGGCAGGGGACGACGGTGTAGTGGATGCGCATCCCCATGCCGCCCCGACGATAGACGGCGGGCGTCATGCCGAGGTGCGCGGGGGCGCTCTCGTAGAGACGGCTGGCAGAGCCGTAACCCGCGCCGTAGAGCGCGCTCGTCACCGCCTCGCCCTTGCGCAGTTCGTCCTTCAGACGTCCGACCCGGCACGCCTCGGCGTATTGGCGGGGGGTGATGCCCATCACCCGCTTGAAGGTGCGCTGCAGGTGAAAGGGGCTGAGATTGACCGCCGCGCTCAGGCTGGCGAGCGTCGGCGGCTCCTCCGGGTTGGCGGCGATGGTGCGGCAGACGCGCTGCACGAGGCCGACCTGCGGGTCGCGGAGGGTTGCCTGCTCGGGGTGGCAGCGGCGGCAGGCGCGGAAGCCCGCCTGCTCGGCCGCCTCCGGGAGCGGGAAGAAGACGGCGTTTTCGCGCCGGGGCCGCCGTGAGGGGCAGGTGGGGCGGCAATAAATCCCCGTCGTGCGGACAGCATAGACGAATGCACCGTCCGCCTCGGGATCGCGCGCGAGTACCGCTTCCCACTGCCGCGCCTCATCCCATGCGGCGGGCCCGTGCTCATTCTCTGCCGTCTCAGTCGCCAATTGCACCGTCTCGATCTCGTCCGTGTACGCGGTCATCCGATCTGCTACGAGCATTGTACCGTCTCCTCCATCGTCGTGGGGCGCATCGCGCTTACTTGAAGCCACGCCCCAAGCCGTACCAGCAGATGACCGATCACGCCGACAGACGCGCGCCGGTACGGTCGCCGAACCTCCGCCTCCGCGATGACGGCCTCGCGCGCTGCTGCCCGTAAGCGATCCTCCACACGGGCATGCGCGATGATCGAGGGAGCGTCATGGAATGCTGTACTCTGCATCATCTGTGTCCGTCTCCTTTCTGCTTCCAGCATAGGGCATGGCGGCTCGCCGCTCTATCCGGTTCTTGCGCTTCAAAGTCGGTGCGCGCCATACTCATGCGCGGCATCACGACGCATGGCCGCGCAGACATATCCATCAAGCGGGAATGAGGGGTGCATGACGGCGAGAATGGTTCGGGTGGGCGTCATCGGCACGGGCATCGGCGTCGAGCATATTCGGGCCTTCCAGCAGGCGTCGGGCGCGGTGATCGCGGCGGTCTGCTCGGCGCAACCGGAGCGGGCGGAGGCGACGGCGCGCCAGTTTGACATCCCGCGCGCGACAGCCAACTACCGCGATCTGCTCGGCGCGGACGTGGACGCGGTCGCGATCACCACGCCGCCCGCGCTGCATCGGCAGATGGCGCTCGACGCCATCGCGGCGGGGAAGCATGTTTTCTGCGAGAAACCGCTCGCCGTGACGCTCGCGGAAGCGGTCGAGATGTGCGACGCGGCGGAAGCGGCGGGCGTCGTCCACATGATTAACCACAACATGCGGTTCAGCGCCTCGTACGCGACGATGCGGGAGCATATCGCCGCCGGTTATCTCGGCACGCCGACGCTCGCGGACGCCCGCGTCGATCTCAACCCGGCGGACTATCTGCGCGCGCCGATCTGGAGCGACAGCAAGGCGGGTTGGTTCACCGACGCGGCGCAAGGGGGCGGCATCCTCGCCGGGTCGGCGGGGCCGCATCTCGTCGATATGCTTCGCTGGTGCTTGGGTGAGGTCGAGGCGGTCTGCGGCGGGGCGGCGGTCGCGGTGCCGTCCATGACGCTCGCCGATGGCGGCGAGATCGGCGGTATCACCGCGCCGGATACCTTCGTCGCCCTCTTTCGCTTCGCGGGCGGTGGGATGGCGACGGTGCGCGGCGTGCCGATCCCGTACCATCGCGGTGGCTTCTCGATTGAGTGCAATGGCACGGCGGGCGCGCTGATCGCCACGAACAGTGCGTTGAAAGGCGCGACCGTCGATGATCCCGCGCCGCAGGAACTGCCCCTGCCCGATGTCCCGTGGGATCGGGCGGGCATCGCGATGCGCTTCGTCCGGGCGATCCAGGAAGGCACGCCCGCCCCCGCGCCGAATTTCCACGACGGCGCCGCCGTGCAGGCGATCCTCGATGCCCTCAATACGGCGATTGCGACGCGGTCATGGGTCGCCGTAATCCCCCAGCCCTCTTCCCTCCGATAGAAGGGAGAGCACAATCAGACGTAATGACGCTGCTTGTGGCGACCCTGCTGATTCCGGTTGCATACACATTGTTCGAATGGGAGCGGACGTCTTTCGTTCGTTAAAGTGTAAGACCCCGACAGCCAGTGTACTCCAACCAAACCCTTGGGCCTTGCGGCTTCGGTATTCGGCTGAGGCACATCGGTCATCGGGACCTTACAATGATGAATATACGGGATGTACGGACGTTTGTCAAGGGGTTGGCGCGGATTCGTTTTGGGCCGTGCAGCGGAATCTGCTCACTCGCCGGGATTCGCTCGCAGATGTGTCTGGATGACCAGTAGAAGGCCGCTCTCGCGCACGGAAACAGTGGCGTCCGGCGCGGTCAGTTCGTTGGAGACGCCGATGTTATCGCCGAGTCGGAAAGTGGCGGGTAGGGGATAGAGGAGGCCGTCACCCGAGACACCGGTGACTTTCTCGGTGAGCGCGAGGAGCGAGAGGTACTCGCCGGGCGTACCATGGAGTGTCACCGACTCGTCGGGGTGAAGAACGAGCATCGTATGCAGCGGGTCCACGAGCAGGATATGGATACCCGCGAAGTCCGGGTGCGCGAGCCCGAGCGCGGACGCCAGCATGTGATCGTAACGGGGGCCGCCGAGCGCGCCGAGCACAACAACCTCTGTCGCGCCGCGCGCGATAGCGATGACGACGGCGAGATGGGTGTCGGTGTAATCCTTCGCGACGGGATGCGTCTCGGTCGGGATGCCACGGGCGGCGAGCCGCGCGACGACCGCCGGCCCCGCCGTGTCGAAGTCGCCGACGGCGAGGTGCGGCGCGATGCCGAGCCGTTCGAGCACAACCGCCCCAGCATCCGCCGCGATCAGGAGGTCCGCCGTCGCGCAATGCGTTCGCACGAACGCATCGTCCCCGACCGGGCCACCCGTGACGATCACGGCGCGAAAAGACGAGGGCTGCGTGCTAGTGCTCATCACAACGGACCTGCTCCATCTGCTGCGCTGGTGATCGGGAGCGCGGGCGATCCCGTTGAGGCGCGTATTGTATCGTACCGGCGGCGTGCTGGTCGGCGCGGGGAATACCGTATTGAAGCGCGCAAGGAATAGGGAAGGGATGCGGGCCGTTACAGCGCACGGGTCCAGACAAGGGTACAATCCCCGGCGGTGTCGCATGTGCGATGCCGTCGGGCAGGCTTCGCGATGGGCGGGGCGTGGTTGCATGGAGGAGAGGGAAAGGACGACAGATGCCGACGATTACGGCTGAGGGAGACAAGACATTCGAGGCGCCAGCGGACAAGAAACTCGTCCTCGCCATCGAGGACGCGGGGATCGACATCCTGCATCGCTGCGGCGGGAATGCGCGCTGCACGACCTGTCGCATCGAACTGCTCGCGGGCGACGCGGGTGAGATGGGCGAGGCCGAGAAAGGGCGCCTCGCGCGGGAGGCCGACTTGCCGGAGAATGTCCGCCTCTCCTGCCAGCTCCGCTGCGAGAACGACCTGACCATCCGCGTCATCAACCACCTGCACCTGACCGACCTCAGCGATCCCGGCTCGCGCCCTGTCGATTAGGGAAAGGACTGAGGACTGAGGACTGAGGACTGAGTGGGGAAACGTGACCTCTCAGTCCTCAGTCCTTCGTTAGTATGGCCAATCGGCGGCCCAGGCGGCGGCTTGGGCCTTTTCTTCGGCGTTCAGGTCAAGGAGGGGTGGGCGAACGGGGCCACCGGGCAGGCCGCGCCCTTCCATCATCGCCTTCATCGCCGAGACCTCGTAGCCGCGCCGCTTGTCGCGCAGTTCGTAGAGCGGCACGACGGCGCGGTCCACCAGTTCCTGCGTCTCGGTGAATTTGCCCTGCTGGACGCCGTGGAGGAGATCGAGGGCGAGGCGGGGCGAGACATTCGCGACCGAGGACGTATACCCCTGCGCGCCCGCCGTGAAGTAGGCGGGGACGAGATCGTCGCCCGTGCCGCCAAGCCAGATGAAGCGGTCGCCGAGGTGCTGCCGGACGCGCATGAAGTTCCGCACGCTGCCCTGGCCGTCCTTGTAGGCGATGGCGTTCGGGATCGTAGCGAGCCGTTCGGCGATGCGCGGGCCGAGCACGGCGTTATCGCGGCTATAGGGGATGATCGGGAGTTCGGTCGCATTGGCGATCATCTGGTAGTAAGCGAAAAGCCCGTCCTCGTCGCCGGTGCGGTAATAGGGCGGGAAGATGAGGATGGCGTCCGCGCCCAGTTGCTGCGCCTCGCGCGCCATTTTCGCGCCCGTCACGCCATTGAAGCCGACGCCGGCGATCACCAGTGCGCGCCTGTTCACTTCCTCGACCGTCGCACGGACGACCGTGCGCCATTCGTCGATGTCGAGATTGTAGAGTTCGCCCGTGCCGCCTGCCGCGACGAGCGCCTCGATTCCTCCCTCGACCATGAAGCGGGCGAGGTGGCGCAGCCCCGCCTCATCGACCGAGTAATCGGCGTGGAACGGCGTGACCGGGAAGGCGATGGCGGTCTGGATGCGCTGCTTCACCGCTTCGTATCGCGCGGTGGACGGATAGACGGTCGTCGTCACGGTGTACTCCTCCTCGAAAGCGGTCAATCTGCGCCCTCGGACGCAGGAATCAGTGTACACTTCCTCTCGCCCTCACTGCCAGCGCCGCTGCCATACAAGGGCGAAATGATCGGCAGGGTGAACCTCCTGAAGTTCATCAACGCGCTCGACGAGGAGAAGATCATATTTCAGATCGACGAGAAACCGTCAGCATATCGTGCGATCAAGCATATTGCATTTGGCTCCATCGACGAATAGTCCTGTGCAAGTTGAGTGCGTTGGGTATCGGAGGCAAAAACCATGGCTACTTTGATGGACCAAGCCCGATTGATCCGAACACGCGAAGAATTTATCGACTTAGTATATGCTCTCAATCGCGACCTTGAGAGTAACGGTCACATCGAAAGATTATGGGAAAATAACACATTGGATGCGTACTTGGGTGGCATTGCTCGATGGACCACTGATATGGGCGGTGTGTACAAGCGTCGACACGAATCAATGCCTGAACCAAGCTGGAGTTTTTTCGCAATAATTTTGCTTTCAGCGAGAGGCTATGAGTAAGAGTAAACGTGCCCGATTCCTGTTTAACTGAACACCGAGAGGATTGCATGAAGCTATATTCATTGCAATGCGATCCCATTGGTGCTGCATGGATTCCACTTACGATCTACATACAGATGCGAAACCGGCGGTGGAAATTCGGAGATAGATCAGAAGACGAAAGCAGAGTTTGTGAATCCAGACAATACGCGAGGGTAGAGATGCCGTGGCGACGATAAGGAGATGATCGTGGAGGATGGGGAAAGCCCTGAACTGTCTCCGGAGGAGGAACTGCGCGAGTTGGTCGAGGCACTGCGTCGGCGCGATCCGCGCACGCCTTTCACGAATGAGGAGATCAGACGGCACGGACGCGCACTCGCAGCAGTGGAGAGGGGGAGGTTCTATGAGAAATACTATGACGAGTGGATGGAAGGCGTCGCCCGGCAGCTCGGTCGCAGCCGCGAGAGCATCCGCCTGTTGAGTTTCGATGAGACGCATCGGCTCTTCGAGAGTGGCGATACGATTCGAGATCTGATCCGAGATGGGATCATCCCGCAATTCCAGCAGTACCTTCCCCTATCTGAGACCGATACACTCGCCCGCTACTTCGACGCCCTGCTGCGCAATGTGCCGGGAACACCGGTCGTCATGTTCAAATGGATGGTGGCATATTTCGGGGCGATTGTCGCGACGAGCAGCGAGGTCTTCCAGAGCGCAATCGACAGCGTGGATACCACGAACACAATATACCATGTCAGCGCGATAACGTTGGACGAGCGTAGCGGCTTCTCGCTGGGTGTTCGGAAAGATCCCGCTGCTCGTCGCGACGATGACGATGCAGCACTCGTCTACAATTTCAAGGTCTGGGGCGACTGGGTCTCTGTGTTGACACCGGATCGCTAGCCCTGTCCCGCCCAGCGCCTGCTCGACTTTGGGGACAGGGGCTGCGACGAGACAGTCGCCTACGACGCGGACGGGGCACAGGCATTGCGGCTGTCTGGGGACGACGCGAAATTTTGGCGGGGTGTAGGAGGTCGATGTGCCGAGTGGGTTACGCGCAGCCAGTACCACTTCGGCGGGAGCATCGTCGCGCGGCGGACGGTGGCGGGGAGCACGAACACCGTCGTTTATCTGCACGGCGATCCCCTGGGCAGCGTCTCGGTGGCGACGAGCAGCACAGGCACGGTGCTGGACAGGCAGGAGTACGGGCCGTGGGGGAACATCAGGAGCGGGGGTGTATCCGAAACGACCTTGAACTACACGGGGCAGCAGCGGGACGGGACGGGACTGCTCTACTATGGCGCACGGTATTACGACCCGGCGCTGGGGCGGTTCCTCAGCCCGGACAGCATCGGCGTCAACCCGGTGAACCCGCAGAGCCTGAACCGGTACAGCTACGTGGGGAACAACCCCCTGAACCACACCGACCCGAGCGGGCATTGCTCCTCGGACGATCCTGGGTGCGAGTATAATCGCGGCGACAACAACGGCCCACCCGGTGGCAGCGACGGCTGTGGCGGATGCAGCAGCGGCACCGATGGGACGGGGAATACCGACCTGTTCGGCGCGTCACTCGGGGGCAATGGCCTGTTCGACACCGGGGTGATCGACCAGCCCGCGACCGACACTACCCTGATCACGAGTTGCGGAGATTTCTGCAATGTTGGCGGGGACACGGTGATCACTGCGCCCGGCCCGAGCGTGGAGATGGGTTCGCTCATCACCAGCCCCGGCCCGACTGTGGACCTGGGGATATTGATCACCGCGCCCGGCCCGACGCCGGATCTCGGGAAGCTCATTACCTCACCAGGAGACTTTACCAACCCGATCGGCAGGGCTTATGCATTCTCGGAGTGAGCGGCAGTAACTATGAAAGTGCGCTTCTTTGGTAGGATTTCGTTGCTGACGCGAAAACCCGATCAAAGGAGCGCACGATGCCATCTACGCACCATTTGTCGTCCGATGCAACTGCCGCCGTCGCGCCGCCGATCATCC
>JBPCMC010000374.1:0-16849 GCA_051002645.1 Thermomicrobiales bacterium | reverse complement strand
CAAGGTCCATACGCGGTGCACTCCTCCCGATGACCGCGGCTTGCGGGATTCATATCCGACGGATTGTAGCAGTAGGGAGGTTCGAGGTTTGGGGTTCGAGAAGTCTACAGTCATTCCCCGAACCTCGAACCTCCCCGTATGGTACTATGGCATCATACGGACGGGGCGCAGCGTCGCCCTCTTTTTGCGCGAGGAGTAGACCGCGAGCGATGTCTGTGGAGACCTAGAAGAGGGCAGGATTCCTCTCGAATATCATGCGTTATACCATCATCGACGAGCGCGGCAGCGTCAGTTTTGTCGCCCCGATCGGCAGTCTCAAACCGATGATCGCGGCGTGCAGCCACCGCCCGGCGTCGGTCGGGGAGTTGCTGCGCGCCCTCGCGCCGTATGACGATCAGGTTGCGGGCGATGTCGCGAGCGCCCTCGCCGTCTTCGACGAGCACATCACGCCCGAGACACCGGAGCGGCTGCATCAGTTGCTCGACGATGCGCCGGAGCAGGCGCCACCGGTCTTCCGCGTGCTCGATGACCGGACGCGCGCGGCGAGCCTGAAGGCGGCGCGCGGAGGCCTGGTGCTCTTCAACCTCAAGGCGCGGCGGATCGTACAAGTCCACAATAATGTGCTGCGCGTGCGCCGCCGTGATCGTGGCCGCGTCCGCTCCGGCGGCGTCCCGCTGGACGGCCAACTCTACTCCTACGAACTCCCCGCCGACTGGTCCCTCGTCCCTTAAGACGGATTGAACCACAGAGGCACAGAGAGCACAGAGGGGACACGGAGAAGGGAAGCAATTTTTCTCTTCTCCTCTCTTCCCATCTCTGTGCTCTCTGTGCCTCTGTGGTTAAGTGTCCCTTACGACGGGCGGCGGTCGGGGGGATCGTTGAGGCCGGGGAGTTTGCGCTTGCGGCTGCCGAGGTTGCCGAAGAAGAGTCGTCCGAAGGACGCTTTCATGTCCTCGTTCAGTTCTTCGCTGGTGCTCTGTAGCAGTTCGCCGCTCTTGCCCTCCTGGGTCGCCCATTCGGCGCGGGCGTCGCGGGCCTGCGTGAACCACTCCTCGATCCGCTGATCGCTCTCCTCGCCGGATTCGGTGAGCAGGGCGCGCAGTTTCTCCAGTTCGTCGATCTGCCGGTCCAGCCAGCGGGCGATACCGGCACGGTTGGTGAGGAAGATGTCGCGCGACATAATCGGATCGCCCGCCGCGAGCCGCGTCGCGTCGCGGAAGCCGCCCGCCGTGAGCGTTTTCATGTCCCGCCACGACGGATCGGCGCTGATCGCGTGGACGAGCGCTGCGGAAGTCGCCAGCGGCAGGTGGCTGATCCCCGCCACATACGCGTCATGCTCGGTGGCGTCGAGGAAGCGCGGCGTCGCGCCGAGCGCGTTGACCAATCCGACGACATTCTGGACGGCGGCGTCGCCCGCATTGACGGTCGGGATGACGACCCAGGTGGCGCCCGTGAATAACTCGGCGCTCGCACCTTCGAGACCGCGCGTATTGCCCGCCATCGGGTGGCCGCCCACGAAACTGACCGTGCGCGGCAGCAATTCGTCCGCCCACATCAGGACTTCGGCCTTCGTGCTGCCGGTGTCGGTGATCGTCGCACCCTCGCGCAGGTGCGGAGCGATGATCTCGAAGACGTCGCGCATCGCCCGCACCGGCGTCGCGATGATGAGCAGATCGCACGCCTCCGCGATGGCGGGGAGGGAGCCGATGGTGCGATCCACCGCATTCAACTTCCCTTTGGCGAACCGCTCATTCGCCACGTCGATATCGAAGCCGACGATTTCGACCTTTTGCTTGCCGTCCGCAGCGGCCCACTTGCGCAGGCCCATGCCGATAGACGAGCCGATCAGGCCCATGCCGATGATGCCGATCTGTTGCATGAATGACGCTCCTCGCGGGTGAAGAAGGTGGCAAGGCGCCCGATTTCGAGCCCGCACAACGGCAGGCCGGAAAGCCTGCTACCACCGAGAGAACCTGTCGCTTTACGGAGTATACCAGACACATGCGGTTAGCCAGGGAGCTTCTCGAGGTCGATATCCCGCACCCATCCCTCGGAGCCGGTCTGGTCGCGCAGTTTACGCCAGACTTCGCCACCGACATCTTGCGTCTGGTTGAGGAACTGGAGTTCGGTGCCGGGAGGGAGCGTCTTGACGACGCGGCTCGCTGTGCTCGCGTCGCTGCGGAAGTTGATCGTGCTGCCGCCGACGATGCGGAAGTTCGGCGCGAAGGCTGCGCTCGGTGTGCCGGATGCCTGCGTGCCGGTCACCACCGAGGCCGCGCTCCCTGACGTGCCGCCCGGTGTCGCGCTCGGGACACTGGCAACCGAGGTGGCGTTCGCGTTTGGCGTGCCCGGTCGCAAAGTCGCCGGTGGCGTGATTAGTTGCGCGCCCGATGCTGCCGACCCAGCCGGGCCGCGCGTGGACGGGACGTCGGTCGTCGTCAGATTCTGGGAGAAGTCGGGCAGGATGGTGATATGCGTGTAAAGGTAAATGAACCCCGCGAGGCCGATCAGGATGCACGCTGCCATCGCGACGCCGATCGTGAACCCATTGCGGCGAGAATGCTGCTCCAGGCGTTCCGTCAGTCCCGTATTCGCGATAGGGTCCCGATCTCCTGCCACGCCTGCCCATCCTCTAACGCACCGATACCACCGAAATGACAGGGCATCTTACGCGCTGGGCGCATCCCGGTCAATGCGCTGCCCAGCCGCGAGAGGAGATGACTGTCGCGCCAATCGACGCCGCGATCTTACAAACGTGTCAGGTTATTGCGCTGACGGCGCAGGGTAACGCAGGGTCGCCACCGCTATGCTCTGCCACAGGGTCGGATGTCGGTTGAGTATGGAAGGAAGGAGGAAACGCGCCATGAGTCGTTTGTACCGCGTCTGTGTGCTGACACTGCTCGCACTCGGTGCATGGCTCATCGCCGCCTCCTCCGTCGGCGCCGCGACGGTTGGCGCCGCCATCGACGGTGGGCCGTTGACCATCTCTCCGAGTACCGTCCATCTCTCATATACTATCCCGGCGGGCGGCAGCAAGCACATCGTGACCTCCTCCTTCGCCGTCACGGTCACCGATGCGACCGGCACTGCGGCGGGGTGGATGGTCCGGGCGGCATCCGGGGCAACGCTCGGTCCGCTCGGCCAGACCACCAATATGAATCACGCGATCATTGACTTCAACACCACGGAAGCGAATGGAGTCCCGCCGAACCCGACCTGCATCTGCGATACGATCCCGACCGCGTTCGGCGAAATTCTCCGCACGCCGCCGCAGACAGGCATCGGCCGGTCCACCGAGGAGTTCATTACGCAGTTGACCGTGCCGGCGGGCGCGACGCCGGGCACCTACGCCTCCACCATTGCGCTGGATGTCCTGTCTCTCGGGCCAGCCTCCCCGCTCCCCGGTCCGCTCCCCGGCGTGCGGCCCACCGGCCCGACGGTTGGTGGCCCGGCGCCGAACCCCTTGCCGTCAGCCCTGCGCCCGGCCCCGGCTGGCCCGACCGCCCTCGGCACGCCGGCCCCGCTACCCGGCTCCCGGCCATCCAGTAGCGCTCCCGCCTCATCGTCCACGAACAACGCGGCGAACAACGCGGCGTCGCGGCCGGTCGTCAGCGCGAATATGACGAGTGACGGAGCGCAGGCAACCGCCGCTCCCGCCCCTCCTATCGTCCCCGCGACGAGCGATAATCCGACCGCTTCCACCATCCCCGCGAGAAGCAGCCGCGTCGTCGATGAGCCGGTCGCCCCACGTACCACGAGTGGCGTGCAGCCGAGCGTTACGGCGACGGTAGACACGACCGCGAGCGTCGTCAACGACACGACGCCGGTGCAGCCGGTCGCGGCGTCGAATGCGGCGCCGTCCGTGACGCGCGGCGCCGCCCCGGTCGCAAACCCCGTCACGACGAGCGCCGACACTGGGAATGCTACTCCGGTTACGGAACACGCCTACCCGGTCGCCACGATGATCGGAAATGTGGTCTCCTTCGCACCGGCCCCCAGCGCGGGCGGCGACAACAGCGTGGTCGGAGCGGTCGTCAACTGGCACCTGCAGGCGACGTACACACTCGCCGGTCACTCGGCGATCTCGCGCGCCTTCGGTCGCAACACGCCGCCCCGCATGAATGCGGGCACATTCGCCATCGTCGTCACACAGACAGGTCTCGGTCAGGCGACGATGACCTTCTCTCCCCAGCAGACGAATTCTGAACGCGCTGTCAGCGAATCCGCCGCTGTGGTGACGATCTCCATCGTCGCCGGTCCGTAAGCCCAGCCGAGAACCGACATGCTGAGAGCCCCGTGCGATTTGCGATCCGCTTCCGGTATGGGACTTGCGGATATGCATCTCGTACGGGTCGCAGATGCAGCGGCCGGAAAGGAGATGGCAAGATGCCACAGGGAGACAAGTCCGCCTACACCGACAAGCAGAAGCGTCAGGCGGAGCACATCGAGGAAGGATACGAGGATCGCGGCGTCTCGAAAGAGGAGGCCGAACGCCGCGCTTGGGCGACCGTCAACAAGGAGGATGGCGGCGGCAAGAAGAGTGGTTCGGGCCGTGCCCACCACGGCGAGCACAAATCCTCCTGATACATTCGCGCACAAGCAGATGAGGAGAACCGGGCCGGTGGCATCGCCGACCCGGTTTCCATGTGCTCAGTGATCATCCCGGTCAATCGGTCAGGTGCCGCTCCTCGTCTTTCGGTGGATGTTCACATGGCCCCCCCGGCGTACCCTATGAGCGTATCGGTCGGAAGGTGACGATGGAGTGGGATGATGCAAGGATTCTACTGGTTGATTGACGGCGCGCTCGCGGGCTGTCCACGGCCCGGCAGCCGCCGGGGTGAACGCGCCGACGGTGACGCATCCGAGGAGCGGGAAGCGGCCGCGCTCGACGAGGATCTCCTCTGGCTGCGAGGGCGGGGCATTCGCGCCCTCCTTTCGCTGACGGAGACGCCACTGGAGGCGCACGCCCTCGCGCGGTATGACTTCGCGACCGTGCACCTGCCGGTCGATGACCTCCACGCGCCGACTCCCGCCCAACTCCACTACGCGCTCGCCTTCATCGACCGGCAGCAGGCGCTCGGCAGCCCGGTCGCCGTCCATTGTCTAATCGGGCAGGGGCGGACCGGCACCGTGCTCGCCGCCCATCGTATCCGCGCCGGAAGCACGCCGGACGCCGCCATCGCCGAACTGCGCGCCCTCTCCCCCGGTGCGATCAGCGCCGCCGAGCAGGAAGCCGCCCTCCGCGCCTTCGCCCGCCGCCGTAACTGGATTCTCTGATGCAACGGCAGAGTCCCGCCAGTCGCCCGTAATTACGCATACGGGGGGTCGGCGAATCTCAGATACTCTTACCGATCAGCTTCTCCACCTCGCGCAGCAGGTCTTCCAGACGGAACGGCTTTTCGAGCACCTCGCAGTTCATCAAGCGCAGTTGACGGCGTTTCCACCGCAAGGACTGCGTATCCGCCGAGCAGACGATCGCCGGGATGTTCGTAATCATCGGGTCGAGCCGTACCTGCTCGAGAATTTTCCACCCCTCATCGGGACTTTGCAGGCGGATATCGATGATGATGAGGTCGGGTCGCTCGCGTTTAATGACGTAATAGGCGTTGTCCTTGCGATCCCAGATACTCGCCTTGTAGCCCTCATCCTCCAGCAGATCCTTCATGAGTTCCATATAGACTTCGTCGTCGTTGATGATTGTGATCCGTTGCTTTGCCACGGCCTAAACCCCTTTGCTGATACGCTTCATGGACACGCTCTTCGCAACGGGCTCCGCACCGCGCCGCGTGAGGGATCGATTCAGGAATCGGGCGAATGGGTCGGCAATTGATCCGGGAGATCATGGTCTCGCCGCTCGCGCCGCAGCAAGCGTTCCTCGATGGCGACTACTTCGTCCTTCACCTTGACGAGTGCATCCGTCGCGAACGAACACAATCGCTGAGCGGGCGGGATGGCTGCGGTCTTGCGACAGAGCTGCTCCACGGCAAGGAATACTACCGTGAGGTGACGCCGGATAGCACGCAAGGAGCGGAGAGTCGCCTCAGTCTCCGATTCATACATGCGATTGCCCCCTTCGACTCCGGAAAGCGCGCCCCGTCATCTCGCTCTATGCAATCCGATTGCCACCGTCTCGCGCCATGCTGCCAGAGAACACCCGTCGGCACCCGCGTTGACACCACATAGGCAGGATGGCACGATGCACCGGCGGAGGAAAGACCGAGAGAAGGAGCAACCATGCCACGATTGACGGGCGGGCAGGCGTTGGTGCAATCGCTGGAACGGGAGGGGCTTGCGACGCTCTTCGGTTTGCCCGGCGTGCAACTCGATTGGGCATATGACGCGCTTTACGAGGCGCGCGACCGGATCGATGTCGTCCACACGCGCCACGAGCAGGCGACCGCCTACATGGCGGACGGCTACGCGCGCACGACCGGGGAAATCGGTGCGTGCATGGTCGTGCCGGGGCCGGGGCTGCTCAATGCGAGCGCCGCGCTCGCCACTGCCTATGCCTGCTCATCACCGGTGCTCTGCGTGGCGGGGCAAATCCCTACCGGTGCAATCGACAAAGGGTACGGGATGCTCCACGAGGTCCGTCATCAGTACGAATTGATGGGCTCGTTCACCAAGTGGGTGGGGCGGGCGGAGCGGCCCTCGGCGGTGCCCGGCGTCGTGCGCGAGGCGTTCCGGCAGTTGCGCATCGGACGGCCCCGCCCGGTCGGGATCGAAGTCCCGGCGGATATGCTCCAGATGAGCGAAGAGGTGACGCTGCACGAACCGTCTGACGTGGAGCGGAGCGCGGGCGATCCGGCGCTGTTGCGGCAGGCAGCCGAGTTGCTGCGCGCGGCCGAGCGCCCGCTGATCTACAGCGGTGGCGGCACGCTGATGGCGGGCGCGTGGGACGAACTGCGGGCGCTCGCCGAACTGCTGAAAGCGCCCGTTGTCATGTCCACCGATGGACGCGGGGCGCTCTCCGACCGGCACTATCTCGCCCAGAACGGCCTCTCCGGGATGCGCCTTCTGCCGCAGGCCGATCTGGTGCTGGCGGTCGGGACGCGCTTCTTCCAGCCCGCCGTCGCCTGGGGCATCCCGCCGGGCGCGCGGGTCATTCGCATCGACATCGACGCGGACGAGATCGCCCGCCACGGTGCGCCGATCGTCGGCATTGTCGGCGATGCACGTTACGCGCTCGCCGCGTTGCGTGACCTGCTTGATGGAGCGCCGCGCCGCCCATCGCGCGAGACGGAACTGCGGGCGGCGCGGGAGCAGGCGGAGGCGTTGCTCGCGCCGATTCAGCCGCAACAGGCGTACAGCGACGCGATTCGCGCCGCCCTGCCGGATGATGGCATCGTCGTCGCGGACCTCACGCAGGTCGCCTTCTTCGCGACGCTCGGCTTTCCCGTCTATTGCCCGCGCACCTTCATAGGGCCGGGGTATCAGGGCACGTTAGGCTCGGCCTTCGCGACCGCGCTCGGTGCGCAGGTTGGCAGCCCCGGCAAAAAGGTCGTTGCGCTGATGGGTGACGGCGGGTTTATGTACAACGTGCAGGAACTGGCGACGATGCGGCAGCGGCATCTCAACGTCGTCGCGATTGTCTTCAACGATAACGCCTACGGCAATGTCCGGCGGACGCAGCGCGAGGTATTCGCCGGGCATGTGATCGCCGCCGATCTGGTCAACCCAGATTTCGTCGCCCTCGCGGACTCCTTCGGGGTGCGGGGTCTCCGTGTCACCGCCCCGAACGCCCTGCGAAGCGCGCTCGGCGACGCGCTGGCGGCGAACGAGCCCATCCTGATCGAAGTCGCGGTAGGGGAAATGCCGAGCGCCTGGCACCTCGTCGGCCCGGCTGGCGGCGGATATCCGGTTCTGCTGCCATCTTGAATCCTCACCCCCGGCCCCTCTCCATCGCAGCGAGATCACGGTACGCTTCAGTCGTGTACAGCGATGGAGAGGGGAGGGGAATGGGGAGTTTGTCTGGAATTCTACAGCATTCTTCCCCTTGCATCCCGCATTTCTCCCCCTCTCAGGGCTTATTCAAAGTCGAGGAGTGAGGCCGATGGCAGCAAGAGCGAGCGCGGGTTGGGCGGCGTAGCGACGACAGGCGGCGGCGATGTTGGTTGACCCATGCAGTCGCGCCACACCAATCGCGGTGCTGCGTAGCGTCGCCATCACCTGCGGGATGTCTCCGGCGCGCACCGTCGAGCGATCCTCGTCGACGGTGACCCTGCCCAAAGGGCACCCGCTGATCCAGTGGAGCTTATTCTCAATGTGCCAGTGCTTGCGCCACAACACCAGCAGGTGCGCGGGCGTGACGACAGT
The DNA here is from genome assembly GCA_051002645.1 of Thermomicrobiales bacterium. Classification (GTDB taxonomy): domain Bacteria; phylum Chloroflexota; class Chloroflexia; order Thermomicrobiales; family JALYUS01; genus JALYUS01. Next base: position 8,533 of record JBPCMC010000374.1, on the reverse strand, counting down.
GGGAGCAAGGGAGGTGATGGCATACGCCACCTCGGTCTGCGTCTCGCCCGTCGCCTTCTCGGTGACGCGCCGTTCCCTGCACAACGCCTGTGCCAGACCTGGCCAGTCAGTAGAGTCCGTCAACTCCGTCGAGGCTCGCAACGTGCGTCGTTCGATCCGCCCGCTATGCAGCCGCGTCTCCTGCGCGCATTGGCAGACAGCATCCGCATCGGCAAAGAGGAGCGTGAGGTCGTCGTGCAGCGTCGGCTGATTGCCCTTCACTGCCATCAGGTAGTCGCCGCCCGCGTCACAAATCGTCCGCGCGATCTCCCGCTGCGTGAAGAGGGCATCCGTCGTCACCACCCAGCCCGTCAGAACCAGACGGGCGAGGAGATCGTCAATCGCCGTGATTTCGTTGCTCTTGCCGGGGACGGCCACTTGACCGAGGACCACGCCGAGGCGCTGGCTGAAGGCACTCAACAGGTGGGCATCGTCGGCACCGCACCGGGCGCTGCAACGCAACGTCTTGCCATCAATCGCCATCGCCTCGAAGGGCATAGAGGCATCGGTAGAGACGGGGCAGCAGGCGATGATCTGCGTCGCCCACTGCCCCAACCGGCTTTCCAGCAGATCGCAGTCCAGTCCCTTGAAAATGCGCTGCACCGTGGACTGGCTGGGGCCATCAGGCCGCGTGAAGCCGAGGGGGGCACGCCAGGTTTCGCCATAGTTCCCTGCCCATTCCGCGATGGCCGACTCGCTGCGTGCGCCGCAGAGCATCGCCACGCAGGAAAGCAGCAGCACGGCACACAACGGATGACGCACGCCACGCGGATCACGGAAATCGGGGAAGTCTGCCAAGACGGCGGCGAGCGGTGGTACGATTTGCGACATGGATTCCTCCTGATGGATAGCGGCTCAAGACACCCCTATCCTACCGGAGGAATCCTCCTCCTTCGACTTTGAATAAGCCCGGCCCCCTCTCCATCGCCCATTGGCTTCGGAATAGAGAGATTTGTACGGCGATGGAGAGGGGGTCGGGGGGTGAGGAATATTTCCGGGGGCCGTCACCAATGCGGCCCTCGACCGTTATGCAATGTGGAGGATGAACCGCGCGACGTGGGAGTGTCAGCGGGTTCGTGGGTTGCGGGATTGAAACGGTGTGATAGGATACCGCCCGTGGGGAAGATGGGAAGGGTATGAAACCAGCGAAAGAGCGTGCGAGCCGACCTGCAAAGGCATGGAGTCATGCGCGGTGGGTCAGCATCGTTCCGGCGCTGATTCTGATATTTTTCGTGGCGAGCGCCGCGATTTCTCCTCGCACGACGCAGGCGGTCGATGAACCGGCGGACCCGATCATCCCCGCGACGACCGTGCCGACGGATACGATTCCCTCGCCCACACCGAGTGTCGTGCCGACCAGCACCGATCAGCCGACGACTGCACCCGCCGCCTTCGCCAATGGTCTCAATGCATCGGTGAACGTGGCGCAGCCGACTGCTACACCGATCTCCGTGTCGACCGCTATACCGACCGCAATACCCTCAACGGCAATACCCTCGACGGCGATACCTGCGACCGCGACACCCTCGGGGCCGACCGCGACGCCGAATCAGGGCGCAACGGGCAATGCCCAACCCGTGGACGGCGTGATCCGCGTCCCGGTGCTGATGTACCACTACATTCGCATCAATCCGGTGGCGAGCGACCGCCTCGGCTATAACCTCTCCGTGACACCGGTGGATTTCGCGGCGCAGATGGAGTGGCTCGTCACCAACGGCTACCATACCGTCTTCCCGTCGGAACTGAACGCCGCGCTGACGCAAGGCGCGCCACTACCGACCAAGCCGATCGTCCTCACCTTCGATGACGGTTACCGCGATTTCTACGACCAGGCGTGGCCCGTGCTCAAGCAGTACGGCCTCAAGGCGTCCAGCGCGGTAATCACGAACTTCGCCGATAAGGGCGATCGGGGCGACACACAGTACATGACCTGGAGCATGATCAAGGAACTCGACCAGACCGGCATGGTCGAGATCGCCTCGCACACGCTCTCGCACCCCGACCTCTCCCGTACCGCGCCCGCACAGCGCTGGTTGGAACTCTCCCAGAGCAAGGCGATCATCGAGCAGCAGATCGGCCACCCCTGCACCGCGTTCGTCTATCCCTCCGGAAAGTATGACGGCGCGACCGTCTCGGACGCCAAGCGCGCGGGCTACCAAATCGCCTTCACCACCAACGACGGCAAGGTCCGCGTGCCGCAGGACAGCGGCCCCATCCTCGTGCTGCCACGTGTCCGCGTCAGCGGCGGCACCACCATCGCCGGGTATGCCAAAAGCATCGGCTGAACGCATAGCGAGTAACGAGTAACGAGAGGGAGCCTCGCATCTTCTCGCTACTCGTTACTTTGATTTGGCTCTATGCGAGCGTGCGCACTTCCGGTAGGCTCTCCTCAGCGAAGAATGGCGAAGGAAGGGGCAATCGTATGGATGACTTGCTGCGGATGACGAGCGAGCGAGCGACGCGATACCTCGCGGGGCTCGCGGATCGCCGGGTCGGTCCATCGGCGGAGGCGATAGACGGGCTCCATGCCCTCGGCGGGCTATTCCCGGAGCACTCGACCGATCCGGCCGCCGTCCTCGCCCTGCTCGATGACGCCGGCTCCCCCGCGACGGTCGCCTCCGCCGGTGGGCGGTACTTCGGCTTCGTCACCGGCGGATCGCTACCCGCCGCGCTCGCCGCGAACTGGCTGGCGGGCGCGTGGGATCAGAACTGCGCCTTCGCCGTCATGTCGCCCGTCGGCGCCGCGCTGGAAGAGATCGCGCTGGATTGGCTGCGCGACGTGCTCCAACTCCCCGCCGGCTGTGGCGGCGGTTTCGTCACCGGCGCGACGATGGCGAACTTTACCGCCGTCGTCGCTGCCCGTCACGCGCTGCTCGACCGCGCGGGGTGGGATGTCGAGGCGGATGGACTCTTTGGCGCGCCGCCGATCACCGTCATCGTCGGCGCAGAGGTCCATGTCAGCCTGCTCAAGGCGCTCGGACTCGCGGGCTTCGGGCGCACGCGGATCGTCACCGTGCCTGCGGACGAGCAGGGGCGGATGCGCGCCGATGCACTACCGCCCCTCTCCGGCCCGACCATCGTCTGCATCCAGGCGGGCAACGTCAATACGGGCGCGTTCGACCCGGCGGGAGCAATCTGCGCCGCCGCGCATCAGGCGGGCGCATGGGTGCATGTCGATGGCGCGTTCGGCCTCTGGGCCGCCGCCGCACCGGAACGCGCGCACCTCGCCGCCGGGCTGTCGGATGCCGACTCGTGGGCGACGGATGCGCACAAGTGGCTGAATGTGCCCTATGACAGCGGTCTCGCCTTCGTGCGCGATCCCGCGCCGTTGCGGGCGGCGATGGCCCTCAGCGCCGCCTATTTGCAGGAAAGCGACGAGCGCGAGCCGCACTACGGCACGCCCGAGGCGTCCCGCCGCGCCCGTGGCGTCGATATCTGGGCGGCGCTCCGCTCGCTCGGCCGGGCCGGGCTCGCCGATCTGATCGAGCGCAATTGCCGCTCCGCGACGCGCTTCGCGGACGGCCTGCGGGCGGCGGGCTATCAGATTCTCAATGACGTGACGCTCAATCAGGTGCTCGTCTCGTTCGGCGACGCGGAGCGGACGCGGCGCGTCGTCGCGGCGGTGCAGGCGGACGGCACCTGCTGGTGCGGCAGCACCGTCTGGCACGGCCAAACGGCGATGCGCATCAGCGTCTCGTCCTGGGCCACCACCGACGACGATGTGGAGCGGAGCCTGGGCGCAATCCTGCGGATCGCGAGCAATGAGCAATGCGGACAGAGGCGATGAACGAGCGACCGGCTGACATCTCGGCGAGTACCTCATCCACGGGACATGCCCTCGCGGCGGTAGCGTATCTCGACGCCCATTTTGCGATGTGCCGCCCGGAGTACGAGGCGATGGCGCACTCGGTGGGATTGCAACCGGGCTGGCATGTCCTCGATGCCGGATGCGGCAGAGGGAGCTACGTGCCAATCATCGCGGAGATGGTTGGGCCGACGGGGGCGATTGCCGCCCTCGATCTCGCGCCTGAGAACATCGCGTCGGTGGAGCAATCGATCGCTATCTGGGTCCTGCCCACGCCGGTGAGAGCCCATCTCGGCAGCATCGTCGCCTTGCCCTTCCCGGACGACTCGTTTGATGCCGTCTGGTGCGCGAACACGACGCAGTACCTCACCGACGACGAGTTGGCGACGGCTCTCGGCGAGTTCCGGCGGGTCGTCCGCCCCGGCGGGCTTGTCGCGATCAAGGAGGGAACCAGCCAACATCTGCTGTATGCGCCCGCGGACCCCCTGGTATACGTTCGCCTGCTGGACGCGGTGCGGGATCGATATGTCTCGATTGCGGGTGTGCTGCGCTCGCCACAGACCCGGCGCTGGCTCGAAGCGGCGGGGTTGGAAGCGGTATGGCAGCGGACGACGCTGATCGAACGATGGGCGCCGCTCGACCCGTTCGCGCGGGAACGCATTATCGCCTCCCTCGTCGGCCTGGCCGCGATTGCGCTCCGCGATGACGTCGGCATCCCGAAGCGAGACAAGCGATTCTGGCGCGGGCAGCGCGACCCGGCATCGCCGGAACACCTGGTCAATCAGCCCGATTGCTATTGGTGCGAAGGGCATGTGCTGGCGGTCGGTCGCGTCGCCGATCAACTCGTGCCATAGGAGATTGCGAGCCGTCGCCCGTAGAGGGTTGCACGAATCTCATTGCTCATTACTCATCGCTGAGACAGACATGAAAAGGAGAGGCTTATTCGCCTCCCCTCCTTCGTTGCATCAATGCATCAAGCGGCGATTAGCCCTGCCGCTGCTTGTGCTTCGGGTTGCGCTTGTTGATGACGAAAATCTTGCCCTTGCGCCGCACGATGATATCGTCCGGGCTGCGCTTCTTGACGGATGCGGATACCTTCACGTTATTCCTCCTCGCGACAGTACCAGGTCAAAAGTCGAATGTGAAACGGAACAAGATCGCGACCGGCCTCTTGTTACGTGCTCTTCGCTGCTCGCTCCATAGTTACGCGCGCGTCGCGATTGCGGCGCATTCGCGTAGTTTCGCACAAATCGCTTCGCTGTCAAGCGCTTTTCCGATGAAGACGAGGCGGCTCTCGCGCACGTCGTCCGCCTGCCAGGGCCGTTGCGCTTCAATGAGCACGCGCGCGCCGACCTGATGGAAGACGCACCGCTCCTCGTGCCCCGCGATGTCCAGGACGCCCTTACCCCGGAAGCACGTCTCCGGCAACGCGCCCCAGAAGGCTTCCAATCGCCGCTCGTCGAACGGCTCGCGCGTCACGAATGAGACGGTGGTGATTCCTTCGTCGCCGAGGTGCCGGTGATGGTCGTGATCGTGCGCCGATTCCTCGGCCAGCCAGCCGTCCGCGCCAGCGGTGAAGCGGTCATCGACCCGAAAGGCGCCGACATCGAGCAGGAGGCGCAAATCGACATCGCCGTGGCTGCACCGCAGGATCGGCGCGTAGGGGTTGAGCTTCCGCAACCCCGCTTCGATCACCGCGAGGTCGTCCGGCGTGACGAGATCCACCTTGTTGAGCAGGATGATGTTCGCGAACTCGATCTGCATGGCGACCATCTCGCTCTGCCATATCTGGCCGCGCACTTGATCGGCGTCCACGAGCGTGACGATGCCATCCAGCCGGACGATCTGCGTCAGGCCGGGGATGAAGAGGGTCTGCGCGATGGGCAGCGGGTCCGCGATGCCGGTCGTCTCGATAATCAGGTATTCCGGCGGCTCGTCCCGTTGCAGGATGCGCCGCAGGCCAATCAGCAGGTCGCCCCGGATCGTGCAGCAGATACAGCCCGCTGTCAGTTCGACGATGTCAGACTGACCGCCGGGGTCGGTCTGCTCGATCAGGCCGCCGTCGATGCCGATGTCGCCCAGTTCATTGACGATAATCGCGATCCGCAGCCCCGCATTCGCCGCGAGGATGTGATTGAGGAGCGTCGTCTTGCCGCTACCGAGAAATCCCGTCAGGATCGTCGCCGGGATACGGGTGTCGCTGACGCCGAGCGTATCGCGCGTCGCTTGTACAGTCATCCGTTGCCCCTTGTCCCTCTCGTGCGAGCGCGTCCGTATCGTCATCGCGGGGATGATACACGATCGCCGCGATGACTGCGGCTGCTACGGGCGCGGATTGGGCAGCGGATTCGGGTTCCCGCTCGGCACGACCGTCGGCTGGCGTACCGGCGGCAGCGCGCCGGGCATGCCGCCCGTCGTGCCCGGCGTCTTCGGCTGCGGCAAGGCATTTGGGGGGGTATATGTGACCTGGGCCGTGCCCGTCAGTCCGCCGGGATTCGTCACGGTCGCCGTGACCACCCCCGCCCCATGGGCCGGGAGATTGGCCGTGAACGCGGTGCCATCCGGGGCGATGCTCGTTGGGGTGATCGGCGCGCCCCCGGCGATGCTCACAGTGGTGCCGGTCTGGAAGCCGGCGCAGGTGAAGGTCGCGGCGCCACCGGTGACGGGGACTGTCGTTGCTTGCATCGTCGGCGTGAAGGGTGTGTAGTCATAGGCGCCGATGTCGCAGTTGCCGCCCGCAGGCTGCGGGCGCGTCACCTCGCGCTGATCGGCGGTGACGCCGGTGGCGTTGCAACTGCCGCTCGCGACGGGGATGCGATCGATGGCCGGGCTGCCGGGCATGAGGGCGTGAGTCGCGGTCGCGCCGGGGGCATTGACGGCGAGCGGGTTGAGCAGCGGGTTCGTGCTCGTCAGGTCCGTGGGGTCGGAAAGGCCGCACGAATTGTCATTGACGAGATTGTAATGGCCGTCGGTGAGCGTACCGAAGCCCGTACAATTTGCGCCGGTATTCGCGAGGATACTGCTTTTGAGCGTCGTAGCGGTGACGTTCCAGATCCCGCTGTTGTTCGCGGCGATCGTCACATGGGTAAGTATCTCCGTAATACCGCCTGAGTTGAAGATCGCGCCGCCGTCAGTCGTCGCGCTATTGCCGCTCACGGTGCTGTTGCTCATGCTGAGCGGGCCGCTGCCGAGGTAGAAGCCGCCCCCTGGCCGCCCGTGCCGGTTGCCTGGTTGCCGCTGATCGTGCTCCCGGTGATCGTCGTCGCCCCGTCGACGAAGATGCCACCGCCGACACCGGTATTGCCGGGGAAATTCGCGTTATTGCCGCTGATGGCGCTGTTCGTGATCGTCGCGGTGCCCTCGGTGGCGATGCCCGCGCCGTGATGCCCGTTGTTGCTGCTCACGGTGCTGCCGTTCAGGTTCAACATACTGCCGAACCCATTAGAGATACCGCCGCCGTCGGAGGTGAGGCCGCCCGTCGCGGTGTTGTTCTGGACGGTGCTGGTAGTGAGAGCGAACGTCGCCCCGGTGCCGACAGAGTAGACGCCGCCGCCGTAGTAGGCGGTGTTGCCCGCCGCTGCGATCGGGCCGCCGATCGCGCTGTTCGTCACGCTGACGTGGCCGCCGGTGCTGTTGGTGATGCCGCCACCCCAACCATTCGGGTTGATACCCGTCGCAGTGTTCCCGATGATGCGCGTGCCGTTCTGGATCGTCAGCGTACCGGTGTTGAAGAAACCGCCGCCGTTGCCAGTCATGGCGGTATTACCGTCGCCGATGGTCAGGCCGCCGATGGTGCTGCCGTCCACTGTCAGTGTGCCGGCATTGACGATGCCGCCGCCATTGCCGGTTACGCTGCCATGACGAATCGTCACGCTGTTAAGCGTGACCGAGCCGCTTTCGACATGAATCGCCCGGTCGGTGCCATTGCCGTCAATTACCGTCCCGATCTGCCCCTGGACGATGGTAGTGACGCCTGCGGGAGCGGCGAAGTTCAGATCGCCCGTCGTGGCGTCGTCGGGGCTGACGGGGGCGATGGTCAGCGTGTAGGTCGTGGACGGCTGGAGGCTGATCGTGACGACATTCGTGGCGTTGGTGTTCGCGTTGGCGAAGATGACGGCATCCCGAAGGGAGCAGAGCTGCGCGCCCGTCGCGGCGCATCCGCCCGGACCGGGATGAATTTCGTCCACCGTGTCATTGACGGCGACCGTCGTACCCGCCGAGACGGCGCCAGTCGGCAACCAGAACGTAGCGAGCAGGCTGCTGCACAGGATCGCGGACGTAACGAACCACCGGGAATACCGCCAATGTCGCACGCTCATCGCCATCCCCTCCTCATTACTTATTCATGGACTCGGGACTCGATGCCTAATTATAGGGGGAGCATTAATAGCAATGTCAAGAAGCAAGGTGCGCGGGGTGTGGCTCAAGGAGGAGAGTGCGCTGCGGTGAGGGCTTTGCTCTGATGGACGGGTCCCTTCTGGGCAGGCTTCCAACCTGCTACCACCGACCCCTGAATCTTGCGCGAGCGGCCGGCTTTGGGACACATGCCCAAGAAATGTTCACTGTTGCTGTCCAGTGATTCTGTCACCCTAATTGTTCAGTGATTTTGTCACCCCGCTGCGGGAAGCCACGCTTCCACGGATGATTCACCCCCGGTTTCGTCTCGCCGATCCGTGCGACTGCCCGCTC
>JBPCMC010000373.1:0-8024 GCA_051002645.1 Thermomicrobiales bacterium | reverse complement strand
CCGGCGCGGCCCGCACGCTATCCAGGAGCCGCGCAGCCGAGAGGAGGTGCCGGATCTCACCGTCGCCACCCTCACCGCCCTCTGCCGCCGCATCTGCGCCCCGCCCGAACCGTCCACCGACAGCGGCGAGATCGACACGGTGCGCGAGACATCGTAGCGGCAACGCCCCGTGCTATACTGGTCATACGCACTTGATTCTTCACCGCTTGGAGATGCACGGATGACCCTTCCCGATCACATCATGGTCGCGGGCAGCACGCCATCGTTGCTCGTGGGGCGGGAGCGCGAGCAAGGCATCTTGCACGAACGTCTCGCGGCCGCGCTCACGGGGAATGGCAGTCTCGCCCTGATCGGGGGTGAGGCAGGAGTCGGCAAGACCGCGCTTGCGGAGGCGCTCTGCCGTGCCGCGACGGAGCAGGGTGCGTGTGTGCTGATCGGGCGCTGCTTCGACCTCGCCGAGACGCCCGCATACGGCCCGTGGCTCTATCTGTTCGAGCGGTACCCGCAATCCCCGGACGTACCGCTGCCGCCCGCCTTCGCCGTGCCCGGCGCCATCGCCGAGATCGCGAGCCAGTCCGCCCTCTTCCGGCAGGTACTCGATTTCCTCAAGGGTTTGACGGCACGGCAGCCTGTTGTGCTTCTGTTGGACGACTTGCACTGGGCGGATCAGGCGTCGCTCGACCTCGTGCGCTTCCTGGCGCAGTCCGTCGCCACGCTGTCGATCCTGCTGCTCGTCACCTACCGGTCGGACGAACTGACGCGCCGCCATCCGCTCTACCAACTCCTGCCCTCGCTCGTGCGCGAATCCGCTGCCGCACGGCTCGACGTTCGCCCACTCGATGACGCGGCCATCCGGAATCTCGTGACCGCGCAGTACCGCCTCGCGGATCGCGACATCGGACGCCTCGTCGCCTACCTGCAAGGACGGGCGGAGGGGAACGCCTTCTTCCTCGGCGAACTACTGCGCGCGCTCGAAGAGACCGGCGCGCTCCGTGCCGATGGAGAGGGTTGGACGCTCGGCGATCTGCGGCAGACGAGCGTGCCACAACTGCTGCGGCAGGTGATCGACGCGCGGCTCGCGCGGTTGGACGAGGAGAGCCAGCGGCTGCTCGCGGTCGCGGCGGTGATCGGCCACGAGGTGCCGCTGGATGTGTGGGAAACGGTGGCCGAGGTGGATGAAGAGGCGCTGCTGGTGACGATTGAACACGCGCTCGATGCGCATCTGCTCGCGGACCTGCCGGGCGGCGAGCGTGTTCAATTCGCGCACGCGCTCGTACGCGAAGCATTGTATGAAGGGATACCGGCAGTGCGCCGACGGCGTATCCATCGGCGGGCGGGAGAGGCGCTGCTGGCGCAATCCGCTCCTGACGCTGATGCCGTGGCGTATCATTTCCAGCAGGCGGGTGATAGTCGGGCGATTGAATGGCTCATCCAGGCGGGGGAGCGAGCACTCATGCTCTTCGCGGACCGCCCTGCGGCCGCACGGTTGGAGGCGGCGCTCGCCCTGCTGGATGCGCACGAACCGCACGCGCCAGAGCGCGGCTGGGTTCTGAGCTATTTGGCGTCGGCCTACCGGTTCATCGACCCGCCGCGCGCCATGTCCTACGCTGCCGATGCGCTGCGCGCCGCCGAGCGGACGGGCGATCGGCTGCTCACAATGGGGGTGTTGCGCCTGCGCGGCTGGCAGCACAACGACGCGGGGCGGGTGGCGGCGGGGCTCGACGACCTGCTCGCCGTGCGGGAGATGCTCGACGCACTCACGGACGCCGAGCGGGCGACCGCGCGGGAGCGGCCATATTTCGCGGTCCCCAACGCGCTCTTCGATGCTGCCCTCACAGAATACCTTGCCCTTTGCGGCCAGTTCGGTCGGGCGCGAATTGGGCGAACGCGTCGCCGCCGACCTGCCGGACGCGGAGGCGGGGACGGCGGGGCTCTCGTGGGAGATGGCGCTGGCCATCGGCAACTGCTCCTTCGGTCTGATGCTCACGTACATGTACCAGGGTGAACCGGCGCGGGCGGCGCAGGCGGCGGCGCGGGCGCGGGCCAGCTATGAGGAGATCAGTTGGGACTGGATGGCGAACAATGTCATCCGCATGGAGTGCCTGCGTGCCCTCGCGTACGCGGCAGATCGCCCAGAGGAGTGGCGACGGCTGGCGGCGGAATGGGACGCGCGTTCGATAGGCGACGTGCCCGCACGCGAGGTGCAGGCACTCCGACCGGGGCTGGCGATGGTGTTGGCAGCGGAGGGGCGATGGGATGAGGCACGGTCGCTTACGGCGTCCATGCTGGACGACCTGCGACCGCTCCATCGCCAAGGGGCGATACTACTCGTCGCGGGCCTCGACCGCGCGTGCGGCAAGACGGAGGCGGCGTGGGAGATGATGCGAGCGATGCTGCCGGATGGTCCGATGGCGCAATCGGTGCATCAGTACCGTATGCAGGAGCCCGCACTGCAACTGGGGGCGGCACTGGCGCTGGACGAGGGCGATCTGCCCACCGCTGCGTCGTGGCTGGCGGCGCACGACGCGCTGCTCGCGCGTAGCGGGGCGATCCTGGGACGGTCCGAGAATCAGGCGCTCTGGGCGCGCTACCATCGGATCGCGGGTGACACCGAAGGTGCATGTGCGCATGCCGAGCGGGCATTGCAGCACGCCAGCGCGCCCCGTCAACCACTCGCCCTCCTCGCCGCGCATCGCCTCCATGGTGAACTCGATACCGATGCGGGCCAGTATGAGCGCGCTGCCCAGCATCTGGATGCGTCGCTCGTTCTCGCGGACGCCTGCCAGTTGCCCTATGAGCGCACGTTGACGTTGCTGGCGATGGCGGAGTTGCGCGCTGCAACAGGGGATATTTCTGCCGCCCGGACGCTGCTGAACGAAGTCAGGGCAATCTGCGCGACGCTCGGCGCGAAGCCTACACTCGCTCGCATCGATGCTCTCTCGGCGCGCCTCATTACGATGGCTGGTGTCGCGCCTGCCGCCCCGGACGGTCTCTCCGCGCGCGAGATCGAGGTGTTGCGCCTGCTCGCCAATGGCATGAGCAATCAGGGGATCGCGGATACGCTCTCGATCAGCGTTCGCACCGTGGAACGGCACATCACCAACCTGTACGGCAAGATCGGTGCGGGTGGGCGCGCCGATGCCACCGCCTACGTCCACAGCCACCTCGCCTGATCGACTACGTATTCGAATTTCCCCTCACTACGTGTCCGCTGTATGCCGATACCGTGTCACTACGTGCTCGTCGCCTGCTCGCGATTACGTGGTTCCTCGGAAGTCGCGGCACGGACACGTACCGTATGCTCCAAAGTGTCGGAGATCGGAGTGGAAGCATACGGAAGGAGCACCCAGATGGACGATCTGCTGCGATGCGAGGCTCGGTATCGCGACCATTACGCGCGGATGGCACTCACGGACCAGGAGGGATGGAGGAGGCCGCAACGGGTAGCGCGCCCATATCGCTTCGCAGGAGTCCGGACGGGGCTGGCGAAGCGCCTCATCATCCTGGCGACGTGGCTCGCGCCGCGCACGCGAGAGCCGCAGACGGCGTAGCGAGAGAAGGCAGTGGACGCACGGAGAATCGCCGCACCAAAAGGAGACAATCATGCCAGCAGAGGAAAACAAGGCTTGCTTCCGCCGCTTCATCGAGGAAGGGCCAAACAAGGGGAATTTCGGCGTCTTCGATGAACTGTTCGACCCGAGCATGGCTAACTACCTGCCGGGCAATGCCGAGCCAATGCGCGGGGTGGGCGGCGTCAAGGCCGTCGTCACCGGTTTCCGTGCCGCCTTCCCCGACCTGCACGTCACTATCGAGGAGATCATCGCCGAAGGTGAGACCGTCGCGGCCCGCGTCACGGCGCGGGGGACGAACACTGGTGAATTGATGGGGGCGGCGCCGAGCGGCAGGCGAGCCGAGTGGGCGGTGAATCACTACTGCCACTTCAAGGATGGCAAGATGGTGGAGGACCGGGTGAACTTCGACCAACTCGGCTTCCTGCAACAACTCGGTATGATGCCCGGTCAATCATAGCAGGAAGAACGCATCGGGAGCGTAGGCTCCAGTCTGCGAACTGCACTCGCAGGTTGGAGCCTACGCTCCCGTCATCTCTCTTGCATGGCGCGGATTCAATGCGCACGAATGGCCCGGCAGACAGCTATCCGTCGGCCCTCTCGCCAAGGAGAACCCGGCATCGCGGAGCAGAGCGGCGACGCGGCAGAGCGGGAAGCCGACGACGGTGGTGTAGCATCCCTCGACCGAGGCGACGAGCGCGCCGCCCGCGCCCTGCACGGCGTAGGCGCCCGCTTTGTCGAACGGCTCGCCGGTACTCAGGTACGCGCCGATGGCGATCTCGGTGTAGGGATGCATCGTCACCGTCGCCGTCTCGACGAGCGCCGTCTCCGTGCCGTCCGGCGCGATCAGGGCGACGCCCGTCGGCACCCGATGCGCCCGGCCAGCGAGGAGGCGGAGCATCCGCGCCCCGTCTGCCGCATCAGTAGGCTTGCCGAGGATCAGGCCATCAATCGTGACGAGCGTGTCCGCGCCGAGGATGTATGCGCCGGGATGCCGCGCCGTAACCTCTCTTGCTTTTGTCAGCGCGAGGGAGCGAACGACTTCCTCCGGCGCGACGTCCACCGGCAGCGTCTCATCCGCACCGCTGGGGTCAACAATGAACGGGACACCGAGTAGACTGAGCAACTCCCAGCGACGCGACGAGCCGGAGGCGAGCACGAGCGGAGGCTGATCGATCATGCGAGGTCGTACAAAGTGCGCTCGTGGCGCTCCGTCAATCCGACGGAGTGGGCGAGGCCGATGGCGGCCTCGTTCTCCACGTCGGCGATCAGGACCGGCATCTTGCCGCGCTCATTGACGACCGCGCCGATCAGCCGCTGCGCGCACTCCCGCGCGAAGCCGTTGCGGCGCGTCCGCTCGATCGTGTAGGCCGTGATCGCGTCGTACCGCTCGGTCGTCGCGACGGTGCAGGCGAGCGAGACGAGTTCGGCGCGCAAGTAGCGGGCATAGACAATCCCCGCGCGGAGCAGCGCGCCGGGCGAGTCGTACGTCTCCCAGAGCCAGGGTGGGAACGACGCGAGATGGCGCGCGTCGGCGGGACGCAGGCGGCGTACGCCACCGGGCGGCGACACCGCGAACGCGGCGCCCGCCTCAGCTGCCGGGAATGTGCAATGCGCGACGCGACGCGGTATGGCATCGTCGCGCCAGGCCGAAATCTGCCGCACAATCGGTTGCGCACCGCTGACACGCACCGGGCCGACGAGCGCGCCGACATGCGCCTCGATCACCGGATGGTCCGGATCGCCGAAGAGGAAGACCGCCCGTCCGTCCGGCGTCGCGGTATCGATGGCGACCGCTGTCGGAGTGAGCGGATTGTCCGCGTAGACGCCGGGCTGACCGGCGAGCAGCACCGCCCGCGCGAAGAGCGCCCACGGCTCATCCGGCACGAGAGGCAGCAGGTGGCGATAAGCGTCCGGCGCGATGGAGTGGAGTGAGGCGCGTATATGCATGTGTGCCATTGTACAGGAATGCGCCGATCTGGTTGTGCGAGCGATTGTGAATGATGTCACGAACTGCAATGCACGACCGGTGAGCGAAAAGATTGTGATCTTTCGCACGATTGCCTTGTGAAATCTGGAACAAATGAGGCGGTTGTGCGTTATAAGATTGTGGACGGCACGATGGTTTGCCGTCTGATATGGAATAGAAGGAGTCATATATCATGTTCGAAACCTCTGCCGTGGCCGCCGCAATGATTAACGACCTGAATCGCCGACTCGATCTGGCCGACCGCCGCGCATTTTACGGCCCGGACGCAACGCCGACCACCGAGGAAGCCCGCCGCAAGGTCCGCCTCCCGCGCTTCCTGCGCCGCGGCTCGGATGTAGCATAACTCGGGGGACATACCGCGATGTTTGAGCACGCCATTCTCGTCGCCAGCCTGATCCCGGAGAAGAAAATCCGCGAGGAGAAACTGCCCCGGCTCGTCTTCGACGAATACGACTTCATGCCCCGGCATGAGCAGTCCCGCTGCAAGACCCACCTGCCGCGCTTCTTGAGCAGGCAGCGGGCAGCAGGCAGTAATCACTGACGAAAACCGGAAACGAAGACGAGAGACCGGAGGTACATCGTGCCTCCGGTCTCTGCTTTGCTGCCTGCTGCCCGCTGCCTGCTATCCCCTCACCGAAACTCATCCGGCGCGGCGGGGCAGAGGCCGATATAGGGGCATCGCTGGCAGAACGGGCCGGGCGTCGGGGCGAAGCGCGCGGCGTCAGTCATTGCCAGGCGGATTTCGTGCGCGATGTCGATGATGCGGGCGCGATATTCGGCGATGCCAGGGCCGCACGTCCACTCGCGCTCGTCGTTTGTGCGCAGGAAGACGGTCGAGACCGTGACCATCTGCTCGTCGCAGTGGAGGGTGTGCGCGACGCAGAGATGCAGCGCGGCGATCTGCACGAGATCATAGGTGTCCGGCTTGCCGCTCTTGTACTCGATGATCCGCACGCGCCCATCCGGCAGCCGGACGACGCGATCCGTCCGCGCGGTGAGCACAAAGCAGGGGTATGCCTCGTGCGTGTAGCCGCAGGCCCATTCGAGGCCGAGCAGATGCGTCCGTGACTGAGCGGCGGAGACGGAGCTGAGGTAGCCTCTCACCAGCCCCGCGATCCAGCGGACGTCCTCCCGCCATGTCTCGCGATCGAGGTAGCGATACGGCGGCAGATACGCCGCCGCGAGGGCCGCGAGATCGCCGGGGAAGTCGCCCGCCGCCTGGAGATTGTCGAAACATTCCTTGAGGACATTGTGCAGCGCGCCGCCGCGTTCCATCGGTCGGTTGAAAACCACTTCCGTCGGGCTCTTGCGGATATAGGCGTGCCAGTAGGCATGCGGGCACTCGCGCCACCGATGCAGACTCGTCGGACTGAGCCGCAATGGTCGCACTGCCTGTGGAGGCACGAGCGAGATCGCCATCTCACACCTCACAGTAGCAAGTAGCAAGTAGCAAGTAGCGAGTGGTCGGAACCATATGTGCTTACTACTTGCTACTTTCGACTTGCTACTCCGTCAGAGACCGAGCGTCTTGATACCGGCTGCAGCGCCGGCGAGGATGAAGCCCATATCGCCGCCACCCGTAACGAACTGGAAGCCCTGCGCCGCGCGGCGGACCATCTCCTCCGGGCTGCTGCACGAGAGGCCGGGAATTTTTCCCGTGTTCCGGCACGCCTGAACAACCTTTTCCAGCGCGCGGGCATGACGGTCGTCGTTCGCGGCATCGCGCGGGTGGATGCCCATTGAGAGGGCGAGGTCGGCCGGCCCGGCCCAGCAGCCGTCCACGCCGGGGACGGAGAGGATCGCCTCGGCGTTCTCGACCGCGTCGATGTGCTCCAGTTGCACCGCGACGAATACTTCGTCGTTGATGCTATCCGAATAGTCATCGCCGTAGCGCGCTGCGCGGCCCCAGCCCCACGAGCGCGTCCCCACCGGAGGCAACCGGCAGGCGTCGGCGGCTTCTTTCGCCAGTTCGGGGGTATGGACCATCGGGACGACGATGCCCATCGCGCCCTCGTCCAGCAGGCGACCGATCATTGTGTAGTCGTTGCGGGCGACGCGCGCCATCGGGATCGCCGCGCCGCCCGCCATCGCCATGAAGCAGGCAATCGTCGAGTCCGGCCCGAAGGAGCCGTGCTGGTTGTCGAGCAGGATGAAATCGATGCCGCTGCTTGCCAGCGCTTCGGCGGCCAGCGGCGAGCCGAGCCCGAGCGAGTAGCCAAAGGCTGGCTTCCCCTGCAACATCTTCTGCTTCGCGGTGTTTGTGCGCATCCGTTACCCCTCCTCCATACATTTCCCCAACGATACAGCGGCGGCAAGCATAGCACAGGCGCGGCGGTGAGGGGAAAACCGCCAAGACGCCAAGGACACCAAAAAAAGCAGAAAAGAGAGCCTTCTCCCCCCCTTTGCGTCCCTTGCATCTTTGCAGTTCAAACCTGCTCATCTACAAAACGACAAAGATGAGGAAG
>JBPCMC010000372.1:0-7081 GCA_051002645.1 Thermomicrobiales bacterium | reverse complement strand
CCGTACGTATGCTGGAAAAGGGGAGTGGCCGTGAGACGAGATGGCGGGGTGCGATGAGTCTGCTCCATGCGATTGTAATCAGCCTGCTGCAAGGCGCGTTCGAGTTGTTCCCGGTTTCCAGCCTCGGTCATACCGTGCTCGTGCCCGCGCTACTCGGCTGGGATGAATGGAAGGCGGGCGACCCGCACAACGCCAGTTTCGTCGCCTTCGTGGTTGTGCTGCACCTCGGCACCGCCGTGGCGCTGCTGACCTTCTTCTGGCGCGATTGGTTGTGGATCATCGCGGCAGTGCTGCGCAGCGTCGGCCGGCGCGCGCTCTCCGATGACCCCGACGAGCATTTCGGCTGGCTGATCGCTGTCGGTACGATCCCCGCCGGCATCATCGGCTTCCTCTTGCAGACGCCGCTCAAGGACCTCTTTAGTAAGCCGGTGCTCGTCGCCATCTTCCTTGTCCTCAACGGTGTGATGATGCTGGCGGGGGAGCGGTTGCGCCGCCGCCAGCAGGTGACGGTCGCGGCGGGCGATGGCACTGTGGCGACGATGACGCGCGGTAAGGAGATCGCCGATGTCGGGTTCCGGGAGGGGATCGGCGTCGGCACCGCGCAGGCGCTCGCCTTGCTACCCGGCTTCTCCCGTTCCGGCGCGACGATCACGGCGGGCCTGCTCACCGGCCTGCGCCACGAGGCGGCGGCGCGCTTCTCCTTCATGCTGGCGACGCCGATCATCCTCGCGGCGGGTGTATTGGAAGTGCCGAAACTCTTCAAGGCGGACGCCAATATCGGCCTCGGCATCGCGGCGATGGGCTTCGTCATCTCCGGCGTGACGGCGTACCTCGCGGTGCGCTTCCTGGTCAAGTATTTCGAGACCGAGCGGCTCGACCCATTCGGCTACTACTGCATCGCCTTCGGCATTATCTGTCTGGCGATTTTCGGCATTCGTGCGGTGATGTAAAGGGGGATTCTCATGGATCAGTTGTCGCGCAGTCAGCGGATGGGTATTGCGACCATCGGTATCGTCCTCGCTGTCGTCTTCGTCATTCTCATCGTCTACTTCACCGCGTTCGCCGCGCATCATCCGCGCGTCAAGCATGACGTGCTCTTCATCGTCCTTGCCCTCGGCAGTCTGCTCGTCACCTGGTTCGCCTGGCCGAGCACCTCCTCCTCGCGTTAGGGCTAAGAGCCTGTTACAACACGACAAGAGGATCAACCACCAAGACACCAAGGACACCAAGAACACCAGAAGGACCTAATTGAATCCCTTGGTGTTCTTGGCGTCTTGGCGGTTCAGTTCCCGACCCTTGACGCGTGCCAGCCAGCATCGTATGATGTACAGGTGTTACATTGATACGGCTGTTCGAGGATGGGAGTGCGATGACGGAACAAGGATGGGTACTACTCGTCTACCGCGTGCCGACCGAACCGGCGAGCAGGCGCGTGGCAGTTTGGCGCGATCTGAAGCGGATGGGCGCACTCTATCTCCAGCAATGCGTCTGCATCCTGCCGGATGTGCCCGTGTTGCGGGACGAACTGGCGCGTGTGACCGCCAAAATCCCCGAGATGGAAGGCGAATGCACGCTTTTCGAGGTGCCGCGCCTCGCCGAAGCGGACGCAACGCGGATCATCGACTCCTTCCGAGTGCTGCGCGACAAGGAATACGCGGAGATCATCGAGGAGTGCGAGACGAAGTTCGTCAAGGAAGTCGAGTTCGAGCATTTCCGGCAGAACTATACCTTCGAGGAGGCGGAGGAGATCGGCCAGGACCTTGAAAAGATCCGCCGCTGGTTCGCGCGGATCGTCGATCGCGACTGGTTCGGCGCGAGCCGCCGAGGTGCGGTGGAGGTCTGGATCGACAAGTGCCAGGAACTGCTCAACGCCTTCGAGCATGAGGTCTATCGACGGAGCAACGACGACGGGCCGGACGCCGCCCCGCGCGACGTGCCGAGCATCGCGGCCTTACCGGTGATCGGGCCGGTCTCCGGGTTGAAAATCAAGCGATCGGACAAGGAGAAGGAAAAGGAGATGGGCGCATGAGTACGAGTGCGATCATTCTGGTCCTCGCCGCCTTCCTCGCCTCGGCGGTGGAGATGGTGGAGGCATTAACGATTGTCCTGGCGGTGGGTGTGACGCGCGGCTGGCGCTCGACGCTGATCGGCGTCGTCACGGCGACGCTCGCCCTCGCCGTCGTCGTCGCTGCTCTCGGGCCGGCGTTGACGCGCATCCCGATTGATGGGCTCCGCCTCGTCGTCGGCACGCTGCTGCTGATCTTCGGCTTGCAGTGGCTGCGCAAGGCGATCATGCGCGCCAGCGGCTACAAGGCGGTGCATGACGAGGCCGCGATCTACAAGAAGGAGTTGGAGGAAGCGCGCCGGGCCGGGACGGTCACGCGCGCCGGGATGGACTGGTACTCCTTCACCCTCTCCTTCAAGGGCGTCTTCCTCGAAGGGTTGGAGGTGGCCTTCATCGTCCTGACCTTCGGCAGCACGCACGGCGCGCACGGCATCCCGCTCGCGGCGGCGGGCGCGGCGGCGGCAATCATCATCGTCGGCGTCGTCGGCGTGCTCGTCCATGCCCCGCTCAGCCGGGTGCCGGAGAACACGATGAAGTTCGCGGTCGGCGTGATGCTGACCACCTTCGGCGCTTTCTGGGGCGCGGAGGGCGCGGGCGTCAACTGGCCGGGCAAGGACGGCGCGATCCTCGCCATCCTCGCCTTCGTCCTCGTCGTCTCGTTCGGTCTGGTGGCCCTCTTGAAGCAGCAGCACGGTCGGACGGTTGCGACGGCAGCCGTGCGCGGCGCAGGAGACTAAACGATGAAGTACATCACGGGTTTCTTCCAGTTCTGGTATGACTTCATCGTCGGCGACGACTGGACCGTCGCGGCGGGCGTCATCGTCGCCCTGGCGATCACGGCGCTCTTGGCCCACAACAACATCGCGGCGTGGTGGCTGATGCCCCTCGCCATCGCGCTGATGCTCACCGAATCGCTCTGGCGGGTGGCCCGGACGAAATAGTGGGCAGTGGGCAGTGAGCGGTGCGCAGTAGGCCGCGTAAACGGAATCACCTCGGGCGAAAATGATTGCCCGAGGTGATTCCGTTATCGTCGTTTGGTAGCGTGCATTTGCTGGCTACTGCTCACTGCCCACTACCCACTGCCCACTGCCTACTACTCTCGCACAATATCCGCGAGGCGGTAGATGCCGAGGGCGACGATGACGAGGGAGAAGATGAGGCGGACGGTGTCGCTCGCGCCGCTGTAGACGATCGCCGCAAGAGCGATCACCGCGACGCACAGAAGCGTGTTCACCCAGATGATGCGCATTGCTCACTCCTCTCCGCTCGTCGTGCGGCACGCCGATGTGCCTGGCGCTATTGTAACCCGACGCCCGTGCTGCTGGATACGCCCCTCCGCGAAGGCGCGGATTACCGCCGGATAGAGCGCGCATTCGGCGGTGAAGACGCGCGCGCCGAGTGTCTCCGTGGTGTCGTCGTCAAGCACCGGTACGCACTGCTGCGCGACGATCGGCCCGGCGTCGTAGGCGTCGTCGCAGATATGCACCGTGCAGCCCGTCACTTTGCACCCATGCGCGAGAACGGCGTCATGGACGTGCCGCCCGTACATCCCCTTGCCGCCGAACGCCGGGAGCAGCGATGGGTGGATATTGAGGACGCGCCCCTCCCACCCCGGCGGCACGAGCAACTGATGCAGGAACCCGCCCAGGACAACGAGACGGACATCGTACGGTGCGATCGCCTCCCAGACCGCCGCGCTGAAGGCGTCGCTCTCCGCGAAATCGCGGCGTCGGACAATCTGCGTCGGCAGGCCGGCCGCCTCGGCGATCTCCAGTCCACGGATGCCCAGTTTGCTGCCGATCACGCAGCGCACGCTGACGGGGAGGTCGCCACGCTCGATATGATCCAGCAGGTTCGCCAGCGTGCGCCCTGTGCCGGAAAGCACGACGGCGATGGAGAGCGTCACGATTGGTGTGGTCGCAGGTCGGTCATTCATGCGCAGAGGATACCGGGCCGCCGCGCCGCCGACAAGCGATCCGCTCACGAACCCAGAGCTTATGGGTCCTCGGCGATGACTGGGAACCTCACCCCCGGCCCCTCTCCATTGCGATGGAGAGGGGTGCCTCACAGCGAGTTCCGTGGCTTTCCCTACATATTGATTTTCCCCTGTATCGCTCCCCCTCTCCATCGCAATGGAGAGGGGGTAGGGGGGTGAGGTTCCCCAGCCGCCACCGGGAAAACCCTGCCTATCCCCTGATCCCATATCCATTCACGCGCGCCTCGCGTGGTCGGGGATGGCGGACTGCACGGCGCGCATCATCGCCGCGACATCCGGGCAGTGATCGAGGTCGCGCACCGCACGGATGACCATGTCAGCGAGGGCGGCGTCGAAGCGCGGTTCGACGAGGGCGCGGAACTTCGCCTCCAATGTGGCGAAGGACACGGGGTTCTCCGGGTTGCCGCGCGGGTAATCGGCGGCGCCCGTGACGGTCGTACCGTCGCTGAGGTGGAGCGTGACGCGCGCCGGCCACTGCTCAGGATAGCGGGCGGAAAGCGCCGGATCGGCATGGACGGTCGTGCGGGCGAGGAGCGCCGCGATGGCCGGATGGCGGACGCCCTGGGGGTCGAAACGGTCCGCGTCGAACTGTGCCAGGCCGACCTCGCCCTCTACCAACGCGGCGGCGACGCAGTAGGCGACGCTGAACTTCGCCTGATACGGCGTGCGCGGGATGAGGCGGCGCACGACATCGTAGCCGGGGCCGTAGAGGGCAATCTCAATGCCGGTAATGTCCTTCACCGCGTCGTCACCCTGCCAGCCCTGTTGCGCGCGGAGGTCCTGCGCGGTGTCGATGGCGGTGTGCGTGTGGCCGCAGCAGGAATGCAGTTTGTAGCAGTTCTCGCTCACCTTCCACTGGCTGCCGAGCCCGACGGTGATCCGGCTGGCGTCCGCGCCGCTGCTGGTGGCGCGGAAGAAACCCCGCTCGCCTTCGAGAATGCGGGTGGCGGCAGTGAAGCCCTGGCGCGCGAGGTCCGCCGCGAGGATGCCGTTGAAGGCGGCCTTGCCCGGATGGAGATGCTTGCTCATCGCGCCGTCCGCGTTGAATTCCCACAGTCCGGCCGCCTGCGTCCCGGCGCTGCCGAGGGCGTCGCGCATCCGTGTCGCGTCGAGGCTAAGAAGCGATCCGGCGGCGACCGCCGCGCCGAAGGTCGCCCCGGTGCCGGTGGGGTGCCAGAATTGATAGTGGCTTGGGTTCACCGCCTCGCCGACGCGCAACCCCGCCTCGTAGCCGAGCACGGCGGCGCGCAAGAGTGCCCGTCCATCGGCATGTTCCCGCTCCGCGACGGCGAAGGCGGCGGGGAGGATCGGCGCGGCGGCGTGCATCGTCGAGCCCTTATGGACATCATCGAACTCAAGGATATGCGAGGCGACGCCATTACCGAAGGCCGCGCCCGCCGCCGATGACCGGCCCGCCGGGAAGAGCGCTGC
Organism: Thermomicrobiales bacterium; assembly: GCA_051002645.1. Classification (GTDB taxonomy): domain Bacteria; phylum Chloroflexota; class Chloroflexia; order Thermomicrobiales; family JALYUS01; genus JALYUS01. The sequence continues at coordinate 1,589 of JBPCMC010000372.1, read as the reverse complement.
ATCGTCCGCGACACCGAGGAGGCGCACGACCGCGCGCGCCATCCGCGCCGGTGGTTCGAGCGAACCGGCAAGCATCGAGCCGAACCAGTCGAGGATCGCTAGTTTGGCGTCATCAACCACCTGGCTGGGCAGATCATCGAAGGCAGTCGCGGCGGCGAACGCGGCTAATATCTGCGTCGGGCCGGGATCGGCGGCGGTCTGTTCCATTTCCTGAATCGTCAGCACTTGATCGGTCATCGCTCGTTTCCTCCGCGATAGCGCCTCTGCTCAACTGCCCGCTTCAATGACGGCGGTGTACCGCTCCGAGAGCGGATCGGGCGTGATCGGGATGTCGAGGAGCATCGGCGCGCTCCCCGTCGCCGCCTCCTGAATGCATTGCCGCAACTGGGCGACGGAGGCGATCTTCTCACCGCGCAGCCCGAGTCCGCGCGCGACCTGTGCGTAATCGAGCGTTCCTAACTCCGTGCCGATGAAGCGGCGGTCAAAGAGCGCCTCCTGCCGGACGCGAAGGGCGTTGTACTGTCCGTCATTGAAGACGGCAATCGTCACCGGCACGCGCATCGCCGCGATAGTCGCGAGTTCGCCGAGGGTCATCGTCAGGCTGCCGTCGCCGACGACGGCGATCACCCGGCGATCCGGCGCGCCGAGCGCCGCACCGAGCGCCGCGCCGACTGCATATCCCATCGTCTGCTGCACCTCCGGCACGAAGACCGAGCCGGGGCGCGTGACAGTAAATCCGGGCTCGTAGAGCCACGATTCCGTCGCGGAGCCGTCTGAAGTCGCGATCGTCTCGGGTGGGAAGACTTCGCGCAGCAGCCGCGTGACGTAGCGCGGATGGAAGGGCGGCGCGGGGTCATGGTTGGCTGCCATGAAGTCGGTCAGAACGGAATCCCGATGTTGCTGTAGTGTCGCAGTGGCGCGGACGAGCGGCGATGCTGAGCCGCGTTCGGGTGCGCGCTCCAAGAGCCAGCCGAGCACGGCGGCAACGTCGCCGGTGACGGTGAGGGCGGCAGGATAGTTCATCGTCAGCGCCGCCGGATCGCGGTCGACGCGAATGAGCGTGCCAGGCAAGGGCGTCTTCCAGGTCAGCGTCGTGTATTCATTGAAATGCGTGCCGAGGGCGAGACAGAGATCCGCGTTGCGCACGATGGCCGCGACGCCCGCCATGCTCGGGACGCCGACCGCAAGCGGGTGATCCTCCGGGATGATGCCGCGCGCCTTGTTCGACGTGACGACCGGCGCGCCGAGCGCCTCCGCGAGGGCGACGAGCGCGCGGCCCGCCCCGGCGCGCACGACGCCATGCCCCGCGTAGATTAGTGGTGTCTTCGCCTCGCGGAGGAGCGATAACGCCGACTCCAGCCTTGCGGGGTCCGGCATGGCCGCAGGTTCATCCGGCCTCAGACCATTTGCTTGAAACGTCGCCTCCGTAGCGATGCGCGCACCGCGCTGGCCGAAGAGGTCATAGGGGATGAGCAGATGGACCGGGCCGGGCGGCTCCGCTTGGGCGAGGGCAAAGGCCCGCGATACCGCACTGGCGATGTCGCCCGCATCGCGCGCCGTGACGATAATTTGCGCCTTGACGAGCGGGC
>JBPCMC010000371.1:0-7007 GCA_051002645.1 Thermomicrobiales bacterium | reverse complement strand
TGCGGACGCTGACAGGTTGAAAACCTGTCCCACCGAAGGTTATCTATTTGAGCACATCGAGCCCGAGGCGGATGAGGACGCGGGCGGTCGTGCCGATGCTCGGGATGTCCACCCACTCGTCCGCCATATGATAGTTCGCGCCCGTCGGGCCGAAGACGACGGTCGGGATGCCGAGATCGGTGGCGAAATAGTTGGCGTCCGCCAGGCCGCTCATGTAATCTATCTCCGGCTGCCGCCCGGTCTCCGCGCTGAATGCCACCGCGACCTGCCGGACATAGGGATGATCGGGCGCGATTTCCCACGGCGGGTAATACGGCGGGTCGATGAAGAACTCGAACGTCGCGGGGGAGTGCAGTGTCGCCGCCAGCGCCCGCATCCCTTCCAGCACGCTCTCGCCCGTCTCGCCGGGCACGATGTGGCGATTGATGGTGAACTGCGCCTTCTCCGGCACGGTGATGACGTACTGCTCGTTGCCACTGTGGAACGAGAGCACGCACTGACTGGGCGCGAACGGCGGTCGCTCACCGAGGCGAATCTCGTCGATCCTCGCGAGGAAGCGGGCCGCTTCCACGGCGGCATTGATGCCGTCCTCCGGGTGCTGGCCGTGCGCGGCCTTGCCGGTCACGTCGCCGCGCACGAGCACCTTGCCGATCGCGCCGAGCCGGACGTGCAGGTCGCACGCCTCCGTGACGACGCAGGCATCCGCCGCGATCCCCGCGTCCACGAGCGCCCGCGCGCCGATCGAATACGCCTCCTCATCGACGACGGAGGTGAAGAGCACGGTGCCGTGCCAGTCGTCGCGGTGTTGCGCGAGCGCCCGCGTCGCGAGCATCGCCGCCACCACCCCAGCCTTCATGTCGCACGCGCCGAGGCCGTAGAGCCGGTCGCCATCCCGCCGCGCCGTCCACGGGTCGGTTGACCAACCGTTGACGGCGAGCACCGTGTCAACGTGACCATTGAAGAAGATCGTCGGGCCGGGGCCATTGCGCACCCAGGCGAGCACATTCGGTCGGTCGCCCTCCGTCGCCTGGAATTCCGGCTCGATGCCGTGCTCGCTCAGCCACGCGGCAATGGCCCGCTGCACATCGCCTTCCTCACCCGGATAACTGCGGATCGCCACCAGTCGCGCCGTCAGCACCGCCGCTTCCTCACCATCAATTGCCGCCCGAATCCAGGCATCGCCAGGCATGGTTCATCCCTTTCATTCAACGAACCGCCAAGAGTGCCAGGGAAGGGATTTACCACAGAGGGCACAGAGAACACAGAGAAGACTTTTGTTTATTTTCCCCTCTGTGCTCTCTGTGCCCTCTGTGGTAAATCTCCCTCTTGGCATCTTTGGTGGTTCAATTTTCCGTTATTTTGCCGCGCATCTCGTCCAATGTGTCCGTGAGGATGCGGCAGATGCGGTCGAGGTCGGAGCGGTCGATGGAGAGAGGCGGCGCCAGTTGAATGACCGAATCGAGCCGGTCGTCCGCGCGGCAGATCAGCCCTTTAGCCTTCATCGAGTCCGAAACCCAGCCGAGCAGCGTCTTGTCGTCCAGCGTCGCGCGGCTGTCGCGGTCGCGGACGAGTTCGATACCGACAAACAGGCCGCGCCCGCGAATCTCGCCGACATTCGGGTGCTGGCCGATGGCGGAACTGAGCATCGACTTCAGGTATTCGCCCATCTCGTGCGCGCGCTCCGGCAACCGCTCGCGCTCGATGATGTCGAGGTTCGCCAGGGCAGCAGCCGCCGCGACCGGACTACCGCCGAAGGTGATGCCGTGCTGGAACTTCGCCTTGTCGTCCCCGGCGAAAACGTCCGCGACTTCGCGGCGCACGATGGCCGCGCCGAGCGGGGCGTACGCGGAGGTCAGCCCTTTCGCGACGGTGATGATGTCCGGCTGGATGTTGAACAACTCGGTGCCGAACATCTTGCCGGTGCGACCGAAGCCGCAGATCACTTCGTCCATGATGAGCAGGATGCCGTACTGGTCGCAGAGGTCGCGGATGCGCTGGTAGTAGCCGTCCGGCGGCACGATGCAGCCGCCGCTGTTCTGCACCGGCTCCATGATGATCGCCGCGACGGACTCCGGCCCCTCCGCCTCGATAGTGCGCTCCACCTCGTCCGCGCACGCCCAGGTGCAGCCGTCCGCATGGTCGCACCACGAGCAGCGGTACGGGTGCGGGATCGGCACATGCCGCGCGCCGGGCACCAGCGGCTCATACGGATTGCGCGCGGATGGCAACCCGGTGACGGAGAGCGCGCCCATCGTCGTGCCATGATAGGCATAGCGGCGCGAGATCGTCTTGTACCGCCCCGCGAAGCCGCGATTGCGCTGATACGCCTTCGCCACCTTCAGCGCCGTCTCGACCGCCTCCGAGCCGCCCGTCACAAAGAAGGTGCGTGACCCCTCGCCCGTCGGCGACATTTTCGCCAGCCGCTCCGCGAGCACCGTGCCCGGCACATTCGGGAAGGAGAAGGGCGAGACGAAACGAATCTGCTCCAACTGCGCGACCATCGCCTGGACGATCTCTCTGCGGCCATAGCCGACATTGACGCAGAAAAGCCCGGCGAGGCCGTCGATGTATTCGTTGCCGTCCGCGTCCCAGATGTGGCTCCCCTGACCGCGCACGATCACCGTCGGGCGCTCCAGCCGCCCGCCCTCGGCGAATTCGCCCATCTGCGTGAAGTGCAGCCAGACATTGTCGGCAATCGCGCGGCGCATCTCGGCACTTTCCGGCATCGCTAGCGCCGCCGGAGGATGATGGCCGTTCGTCGGTGTGTCCACTTCGTGGGCGGGCGCGGGTTCCGCGATGGGCGGCGCCTCTTCGATTGCCTCCGGTGGCGGCTCCGGTTTCATGCGCCCCGGCGGCGCGTACTTCTTCGAGACTCGGGCCATTTATGCGTTCCCCTCCCCGGCCAATCCAACCGCCATATGTAATTGCGGCGTCACATCGCCGCGCCCGACTGCCAGTACGTAATCAATGACGACCGCCGGGATATTGACGCCCGTCGTGTCGATGCTGTTGCGGAACTCCATCGTGTAGTTCACTTCGTTGACGAGCAGCCCGCGCTCCGGGTGCTCGAACAGATCAATCGCCAGCACACCGCCGCCGACCGCCGCCGCCGCGCGGTTGCAGAGGTCCGCCAGTTCCGGCGTTACCGGGCAGTTCGACGCCTGACCGCCGCGCGCCGTGTTGGTGATCCAATGCGGCGAGTCGCGGTAGATCGCGCAGATCGTCTCGTCCCCGACGACGAAGGCGCGGATGTCCCGCCCGCCCTTCTCGACGTACTCCTGGATGTAGTAGGTGCTGTGGTGGTAGGAGCCGAGCACCTCTTTGTGTTCGAGGATCGCCTCCGCCGCGTCGCGGTCATTGATCTTGGCGAGCAGGCGGCCCCACGAGCCGACCGGCGGCTTCATGACGACCGGGTAGCCCAACTCCTCGATCGCCGCCAGCGCCGACGCGGGTGTGAAGGCGACGATAGCGCGCGGCTGCGGGCAACCCGCCTCGGCCAGCGCGGCGGTCGTGTTCAACTTGTTGCCGCAGACCTCGGCGACGCTGTAGGTATTGACCGTCGCGACGCCCCACGAGTTCAGCAGCCGCAGCGCGTGGAGCGCGCGGGTGTGGTTGATGCAGCGTTCGAGCACCACATCGAACGGCCACGAATTTGGTCGGTCGAAGGGGAAGGCCACCTCGCGGTCATCGACGCGCGTGTAGGCGACGCCGCGTTTTTCCAGTTCGGCGAAGAGGAGCTTTTCCTCCACCCGCACCAGCGAATGCAGGACGCCAACCCGAACCGAACTATCGCGACTTGCCATGCTCTGTGCCTCCGTCTCGCTGCGAGCGCCATGCCCGCCATCGCGTCTCGCCCGCCATTGTACGCGATGCGTGCAAGTGAATGTTATGTCTATTGTACGTTCAGGCGAACAGGTGTACTTGACACGAACAGGCGTTCCATTTACACTACAGAGGAAGAACCGGGGTGATGCCACTCCGGCGTGTGTGCATGAGGCACACCGCAAGCACTATCGGGAGGTATCACAGCATGGCCGCCGCACTGAAAAAAGCCAAGAGCCTGTCGCGCCGGCAGGAGCAGATCCTCGATTTCATCGAGACGTTCCTCAACGAGAGCGCCTATCCACCGACGATCCGCGAGATCCAGAAAGTGCTCGACATCTCATCGACGAGCGTCGTCGATTACAACCTCAATGCGCTCGAGGAGCGCGGCTTCATCCGCCGCAACCGGCATATCTCGCGCGGCATCGAACTGGTCGGCTTCAGCAGCGCGCTGCCGAGCAATGTCGTCAGCATCCCCGTCGTCGGCCGGATTGCCGCCGGCGAGCCGATTGAGGTGCCGGACGATTACGCTGCGGGCGAGTTCGCGGAATCCGTCACCATGCCGATTTCCATGCTGCCGAAGGCGACGGACGGCCTGTACGCCCTGCGCGTGCGCGGCCATTCGATGGTCGATGCGCTCATCAACGACGGCGACCTCGTTATCCTCAAGCCGCAAGTGACGGCGGACAATGGCGACACCGTCGCCGTCTGGCTGAAGAACGAGCGCGAGACGACGCTGAAGCGCTTTTATCGCGAGGGTAGCCGGGTCCGGCTTCAGCCCGCGAACGTGACGATGCAGCCGATCTACACGGAGGCGACGAATGTCGCTGTTCAGGGTAAACTGGTCGGCGTCATCCGGTCGGTGGAGAACCGCATCTGAGCGAGAGCGATTGATTGAAGGAGGCCGGGGTTGCGTCGTTTGCTGATCCCCGGCCTCTTTTTCATGTCCGTGGCGCTCGTCGCCGGATGCGCGGGCGCCACCCCGACCGCTACGGTCGTTTTACCCCCCACCCAGACCGCCGTGCCGACCGCGACGATCACCCCTATCCCCGCGCCACCGACGCCGACCCCGGCCTTCTACCCGACGCCAACCATTGACCGAAATGAGCCGCCCCACGCACCGGGCGCGCTGCGCAATGCCAACTGGCCGGTCGGCACCGTGGCGGTCGCGACCTTCGCGACGCGGACGAGTACGGACGTCGATGTCGGCGCAATCGTCCTCACCGTGCCGATACCGGAAGGGACGACGCTGACCTTCTATTTCGCCGTCCCGCCGCAACGCGGCTACGCGGGGCGCGCCAGTTTCCCGGTCTCGCCGAAGGTGCAGGCGCTCCAACCCGGCGACGCGGTCCGCATCGTCGGCGTCTCGGCAGGCGCGATCCGCGTGCCACCGACCGAGGGCGCCTACACCGTCGTCAACATCAACGGCCAACGCCTCGCCCGCAACGGCGAACCCCTCACAGATTGAGGGAAACCGATTGAACCGCAGAGACGCAGAGAGCGCAGAGAACACAAAGACGGAAGAGAAAAAGTAGTAAGGACTTACGCAGTTAGCGATAGGCAATATCACGGACGGGCAAGAGGTTCAGCGCGGTGCATTCATTTCAACTACTCTACCCGCTCCCGGCCTCTCTACTCGACTGCGTAACTCCCAGTTGAGGTAATGCCGCTTCCATATCCACTTCCCCGGTCGCGATGGTGAATGCGATGGTTTTGTAGAAGATGAACAGCCAGAACGTGAGATTCTTGTCTACCGGATCGATCAGATACCAGCCAGTGAACACCTCGCCATCGCCGATGACGTACGGGCCGCTGCCGGGCACCTCATCGAATGATTCGATGACATCCTGAATCGAAGGCTGATTGATCCGGCGCACCTCGATCTGCATCTTTTGGGGCAAGCGTGCCTCATGTCGATAGAAATACAGTCCGCGCGCCATCTTCTCGAAGACGTAGTTGATGTTTTCGGATTCAATCGGCACCTGCATGTAGTCGCCAAGATACAGACCGCCCGGCGTATACATCGGGACCGGCGTTGCCTGCGCCTTCGAGAGAAACGAGCGATTCGTCTTGACCGACCGCATCACCGGACCGGCAAAGAGTTCTCGCGCAAGTGGATTCTCGTGCAGGGTATAGTCGCTTACGAGCACATCTCTCAGGTACGATTCATAGCGACTCTTGTCGTTATTGCACGGATGGCAGGCTGGCACAGTGACCATCGCGGAGGGACGCGGCGGCACGAAGAGTGTCCGCGGTACCACATGATCCATCGTCGTCGCGATCTGGCGACCGCAGTACACGCATAGCGTCGGCTTCTTCTTACTTCGCTGAGATCCTTTTGTGGTCATCGCGATCACTCATCGTTTCGTCCTCTTTCCGTAGGCTATCGCGTGATCATCTGCGCAAGAAGCGGCAAGAATGGTAGGAAGACCGTCATATGGTTTGCCGCGAGTTGCATGAACGCCTGGTATTTCTCCAAAAAGATTGGTGTTCCGTGCGTCTCCTCCATCTGGTCGATGTGTGCGCGCAGGACTTCGCGATCTTCCTCTTCATCGATCTGATCGAGCGCGGAGCGCATGTCATTGAAGACCGTTGTTGTGGTGGTTTGCGTAGTTGAAATATTTACGGAGTTGTCCTGCGAGCCGATATTGACGCGCGAGTGCGGGCCGTGCAGGTTATAGGTTGCGGATGGTGCCGCTGGCACAGTGCGCGGAATCGCATTCTCCTTGCGAACCGTCAGCGTGAAGTGCGCTGGGATTGCACCCCGGATGCCCTCACTATACCCGGTGTCCAGAACCGTGTAGATGTCAATGAAACCGCCAGGGCGCACCCGTTCGATGGTGTCTCCCTCCTCGATGGGTAACCTTCCATCGGGAATGGAAATCTTCTGGCTGTTCACGATTGCTTTGATCCCGTCAGTCCGCGAACTGTCTTTCTTGATGAGCGAAACGCGATCCGTCGCGAGTTGCTCAAATCCTCTCGAACGTCCGGCTGGCATCTAGATCTCCTGACCGACAACCCTGCGATCAGACCTGACGGGCACAGATAGATATCACCTCTCTAGTAGTATGGCACGGTAGGTTTACAGCATTGCGATTCCCCGGTATCGTGGGAGTGCCGCACCGCGTCGCGGCATCCTCATCTCCTGGAGGTTCGCTATGCGCCAGAAACTCCACCGCGTCTTC
>JBPCMC010000370.1:0-6692 GCA_051002645.1 Thermomicrobiales bacterium | reverse complement strand
CGAAGGGGATGACGGCAGGCCCGGCGCTGGCTTGCACGCCGTTGCCGAGCATGACGTTGAGGAGCGGCGCGGTTCGGTCGATCGTGAATTTGCGGCGCGTCACCTGCAGTTGGTCGTCCTTGCGGGTAACGATGACGACCTGATAGATGCCTTCGTCGGTGAGAGTCATCCCCTGCGTGAACTCCTGCGACGGTACCGGGCCCGGCTTCGCGTTGTCCAGGGTGAGATTCAATACGGTGGCGCTCACCACCTCGCCGATGTCGCCGAACCAGGAGAGATCGAGCCGGACATCGCCCTGATGGATGCTGCCGTCGGCGACGCTCCAAACGAAGAGCGGCTTCGGCGCGGGCTTGCCGCCCTTCGGCGTCGGCGACTTCGCTGTCTTTGACGCGGTCGGATGCGGCGTGACGGTGGCGAGCTTCCCGACTGTGCCGACCGGGTGCGTGGCCGTGGCGGTGGGCCCTGGCGTCGATGTGGCGAGTCCGGCCGGCACGATTGCGGTGCTCGTCGCGGTCGGCGCGAGTGTTCCCGCCGTCGCGCCAGTCGGCGGGTTGGGCGGGTTCGGGTCAGAGCGCGTCCCCGGTTTATTCGAGCCGTTCGGGTCGTAGATATTGTCATCCAAGATCGCGCCGCCCGCATACTTCTTCGCGAGGGCGACCACCTCCGCGACGTACCATTCGGCGCGGTTGTACGAGAAGATCGCATCGTGCATATTGCCCGGCGCGCCGGCGTCGCGCAGGTAGAAGGCGGCGGCGAAGATCGCGGATTCGGGGTCCCAGATGCCGTCCCCACCGAGATTCTTCCCGGTCGCCTTGTCCACCCTCGGGATCAGGCCACGGTAGGTGCTCGGCAGGAACTGCATCATGCCGAGGGCATGGGCGTCCTCATTGGCGGCGAACTGCGGGATCAATGGGCCCTGGGCGCGCGGGGTGAAGTTCGACTCGATGCTTGCGATGGCGAGCAGGTACTCGCGCGGCACGCCCGTCTGGCTGGCGGCGCGCGTGAAAAAATCCATCAGTTGCGCCGGCGCCAGCGGGCGGCCGCTGCTATTGATCGTGACGCCGTTCGGATCGTCCGCCGGCGCCGGCGCGCCGACGACGCGCATGCAGCCCTGATCCGAGCCGTCATAGGTGCGGATCCAGCGCGGATTGTAGCCCCGGCTGATCAGCGTTGCGAGTGTATGGTTGGTCGATGCGTCCCACGGATCAGTGACGGCATAATTGGAGGCATCGCCCCCACCACCGGAGGTGACGACGACGAAGTGGCTCCCCGCCTGCCCGCCGAGCAGTCCGACGATGGCGGGCTTCCCCTTCGCCAGCACCTGATCGAGGTTCGGCCAGGAGAAATCGAAGGCATTCGCGCCAGTCACTTTGCCGTTGACGCAGCCGACCGCCTGCGACCAATAGATGTCCTCCGCATATGAACCGAGGCACGCATTGAGCGTGCCTGGATCGGTACCGGCGCCGTAGTAGTTGAGCACCATCGTAGCTGAGGTGAGCGCGCACCCGAAGGGGCCGATGCGATCGCCGCCGGCACGCATCACCTGGCTACTCCAGCGGGGGTCGTTCTGGCTGTAGGCGGTCAGAGTGCAGTTTGTGCCCTTTGGCTGGGCCGGGGGGGGAGGAGCCACGTCGGCAACGGCCGGTAGCGGTTGGTCGGGTCGGGCCGCGTCGCGCCGTGCGCCCGTCGTGACATCCACCTCGATCTGCTGGGGAACCGCGAGAGTGTCGGTCGCGGTCGCGGTCGCGGCGCGCGTACTCGTTGCCGTGGGGCTGACCGCCTGCGTCCCTGCGGCGGAACTGCCCGTATAGCGCGTCCCCTGATCGATGGGGCTCGCCGCATGGGCGACGTTCGTGAAGATTACCGTCTTGTTATCCGCCGCCCAGCACAATGGCAAAGTGGGATTAGCAGTGAAATCATCCGGTCGCAGCAAGTCGGTGGGGAGGTTCACCTTGTGCGCCTGCCCGCCGACCTCGGCAATCCACAGTTCGAGTTCCGTCTTGCCCTGCGCCGCGCTCTGGGTGTTGAGCCGGAGGAAGGCAAGCTGCTTATTATCGGGGGACCAGGCGGGTTTGACGTTCCAGAAGCCCTGCGAGATGCTGGCAAGTTCGGTCGCCTGGTTCGGGCTCGCCACCGTCAGATACCAGAGATGCGCGTCGTCCATCGATTCGTTGCTCGCCGTGACATAGGCGAGCCGGGAGGCGTCACCGGAGAGCGCGAGCAGTGGTTCGTACAGCGGTGGCAGGATGCGCGCCTGCTCGGTTTGGAGTACCTGGAGATTCGTCGTGTCCTCGTCGCTCAGGCGGATCGCCGTCAGCGAATTGTCGCTGAAAAGGGTCGCCAGTTTCGTCGGAGAATCGGTGCAGGGGGTGCCCACCGGTCCGGCGGGCGTCGTCGACCCGTCACCGCTGCCGCGATTGTGGATCAGCACGCCGATCACTGCGGCAATCAGCACGAGACCCACTGCCGCGCCCGCGAGCCAGACGACGCGATGGCCCGATGGGGTGGCCGTGCGCATCGGGCCTTGCGGCGCTATCGGCGCTGCGGTGCCAAGCAGCCGGAGAGGGACGCTGGCCTCCGCGATAGTGGCCCCGACCGACCGCGCGACGAGCGTGATCGTCACGACGAGATCGGCGGAGACCGCATCGGCGGGCGGATCGATGAGGATAGAGGACGTCACTTGCTGGCCCGGCTGCACCGTGACCGTCGGGGGCCGGAAGGTCATCCACGCCGGTTCAACACCGCGCGGCTGGAGCGAGAATTCCTCAGCATACGCGCTGCTGTTGGTGATCCACGCGGTCAGTACGGCGCGACCGCCCGCTTCGACCTGCGCCCGGTCGCTCGTCAGCGCTAACTGTCCGCGTACGCTCATACCCGATGCCTCAAGTGCGCGGCGATTCCGCCCCATGCGACGGTACTCCGTCTCGCGGCGGTAGCGTATTCAATCAGACTTCGGACACGGCGTTGTCACACCAATCACAGGCCGAGGCGTTCACGCATATATCGCCACGCCGCCATCGCGACGCGGGTCGGACGCGCCGACCCAGCCGTTCTCGCTTGCGACGATCAGTTGGACGCGCCCTTGCAGCGAGTCGTAGGCAAAAGGCCGGGGCTTGAGGCGGTGGCCGCGCGCTGCGAGCACACTGCCGGTCGCGATGGGCAGCCGGGTCTCGGTCAGCACCGGGCCACCCTCGCAGTGGATGCGGGGTGCGGAGACGGCCTCGATGGGCGTCATGCCGAAATCGACGACATTGACGATCACCTGGGCGATGGCGTTGACGATCGCGTTCGAGCCGGGGCTGCCGAGGATGATCGCGGGCCGCCCGGCACGGAAGACGAGCGTCGGCGCCATCGGCGTGATGCGCGCCTTGCCCGCTGCAATCGAGCGCGGCTTGCCGGGCAACGGATCGAAACTGCTCATGCCGTTGTTGTACTGGAAGCCGAGGCCCGGTGTGACGACGCCCCCACCCGTCGAGAGCGTGTGCGTGAGCGCGACCGCGTTGCCGTTGCGGTCCGCGACCGAGAGATGAGTCGTGCCGGGGACGGATGCCATCTCTTCTGCGGGGATACTCGCCGCGTTGATCCGTGCGCGGAGCGCCGCCGCGTGCTCCTTGCTGACCAGCCATTCCATCGTCGCTTCGCCGCCGTCGCTCGTCATCTGCTCGCGATCCGGGAAGACGAGTTGCATCGTCGAGGCGAGCGTGTGCAGATAGTCCGCGCTGTTGTGGCCCATCGCCGCGACCGGGAAGCCTTCGAGAATAGTGAGAATTTGCAGCACCGTCGCGCCGCCGAGCGGGCTGGTCGCGACGGTCGCGCCGCGATAGTCGCTCCGCAGCGGCGCGCGGATGAATGCCTGCTGCCCGGCGAGGTCGTCGGCGGTGATCAGCGCGTCGTGCGCGGCGAAGTCTGCCATGATCCGCTCGGCAATCGCGCCGCGATAGAAGGCATCCGGCCCGTCGTCGGCGAGGCATTCGAGCACCGCCGCGTAGTCCGGGTTCGTCAGATGCTCGCCGACCTGACGGACCGTGCCGTCCTCATGGAGCCAGAGGCGGGCCATCGCATCCGTCGCGTGGATGAAAGCATCGAAGGTTGGGTAGTTCTCGCCGACCGGGTACTGATGCGTCTCGAAGAAATACTCCGTCATGTATTCGTAGAGTGGGAAGCCCTCGCGCAGGATGCGGATCGCCGGTTGCAGGAGCTCGCGCCACGGCATCCGCCCGCGCCCGGCGTGGATCGCCGCCAGTCCCGCCACCGTGCCGGGGATGAGGATTGCCTGATAGCCGAGGTAGTTGTGCCAACCCTGCACATACGTCTTGCCCTCGGCGGTGCGCCGCGCCAGTTTCGCCCACTGGTCCGGTTGCGCGCGCGAGCCGACGCGCCCGACGAAGTCGATGACGACGTTCTCACCCGTCGCCGCGTCGAAGAGCTGCGCGATGCCGATACCGCCGATGCCGCACATGAACGGGTCAGTCGCCGCCTGCACGAACGCGGCAGCGACCGCCGCATCGAAGGCGTTTCCGCCGCTCCGCAAGACATCCGCCCCCGCTTCCGCCGCCGGGGGCTGAGGTGCAACAACGACGCCGTTCATCTGTCCTTCTCCCCGTGAAAATGCCGCGTATCCGTGTGCGGCGCGAGTATAGCACGGGGACCCTCGACCTCCTGTCCCTCTCACCTGCCCAAAGGGCGCCCGCGATGGAGAAGAGACTGGGGGTAAGGGTCCCTCACGCCGCCGTATCGCGCCGGTCCTGCTCCCAGAGGTAGATGGCGCGGGCGACCTCACGCAGGAGGCGGTCGTCGAAGTTCGGGTGGGAGCGCAGTTCGGCGTCCGGCACGGCGGAAAGGTGCTCCGCCGTGTGGTAGCCGCGACGGTGGAGCATCGCGCAGACCCGCTCGCTGACCGCGAGCCGGTCCACCGGCGTGAGATGGCGAGTGAGGAAGCGGTGGATGGCGGTGACGATGCCCTCAACCGTGCAGATGAAGAGGATGATGACGCCGAAGACGATCCCCGCCCATGTCGCGATCGAGAGCGCCATGAAGACGCCGACGAACCCGGCTACGACCGGGTTGACCCGCAACAGCCAGTCGAGCAGGTGGGGCGAGAAGGTCAGGATCGCCGCCGGCATCCCGGCGAGGATGAGCCCAATCGCCTTGCGGACCGGGTTCGTCGCGAACGGGTCGGTAGTCGAACTGGCCGGGATCGGCGCGGAATAGTATCGGTGGGCGAGTGCCGCCTGAGAGGTTCCCATTACAACGTTGTTCCTGTGTCCGGCGAGATGCCCCAAAGCCGCAGGTAGCCTGTGTCGCGTATCGGATGCACCGTAACGCACGGCAACAGGTGTGGCAAGGGGAATGCCATGAATTTCTCGTTACGCGCAGGATTTATTTCAGCGTCTCGTAGTTGATGTTCATCCGCCTGCGCCGCTCGGCGGCAGCCTTGACAGCCTCATCGGCCTCCGACTCCGAGGCGATGTAGGTGACGAGGGCATAGAGGCGGACGCGGTCGCCGAGCGGCGCGATCATCGAGACATTCGGCCGCGCGGAGAGGGGGATCGCCGCCAACGCGGCATTGACGGCCCGTTCGAGCGAGGACGCATCCGTGCCGCTGATGATCTTGGCGCAGAGCCGCCGCCCTGGCCCGCCCTCGTTTGCTGTCTCCCCAGTCGCTATCTCGCTCATGCCGCCTCCCTCCCCTACACGGTATCATGCCCGCCCGCAATTGCGCCATTGTATCGCGGCATGTATCGTAGGAAACTTCACCCCCTACCCCCTCTCCATCGCAATGGAGAGGGGGAGCAAATGCGGAGGAGATTACATTGTCGATAGTACGCCGCGATATTTACTGCGAGTCACCCCTCGCCGCTTGACGGAGAGGGGCCGGGGGTGAGGTTCCCCAACCGATAAGGAAGGCGATGGGTAACCGGCGGGACTGGGAATCGCACTACTCGCGGCAGGCGGCGCGAATGCATCTGACGGTCGTTTCGGGGCCGTCATACCCGAAGCAGGGTGAGGGATTCATCTCGCTCCGTAGCGGCGCGCCGCCTGCCGAATGCATCCCGCGCGAATGGCTGGAGCGGGGGATGGAGCGGGCATGGTCCGCGCCGCAGGACTTGTTCGGCTACCAGAGCGTGATGGGCGCGTGGGATTTGCGCGTCCTCGTCGCGGAGCGGATGCGCGCGCTCGGCTGCCTCGATGTCATGCCGCAACAGGTGATGCTCCTCAGCGGCGCGCAGCAGGGGATCGACTTCCTCGCCCGCCTCTTTATCAATCCCGGCGACGCCGTCGCGATCGAGGAACCGGTCTATCCCGGCGCCTTGCAGACCTTCGACCTCTGCGCACCGCGTTATCTGTCCATCCCCGTCCGCGCCGATGGCCTCGATCTCGACGCATTGGAGCAGATGCTGGCGGCGGAGCGGCCGCAGTTCCTCTATACCGTGCCGACCTTCCAGAATCCGACCGGCGCGACGATGCCGATGGAGCGGCGGGAACGGCTGGTTGCAATTGCCCGCACGCATGGCCTCATCATCATCGAGGACGACCCGTACAGCGCGCTCCGTTACACAGGCATGGACGTGCCGCCCCTGCGCGCGTTCGACCCGGAGGTGATCTACCTCGGCACCTTCTCCAAGACGGTCGCGCCCGGCATCCGCGTCGGCTGGATGGTGATGCCGGACGCCCTGAAGGAGAAAATGTAC
>JBPCMC010000369.1:0-2553 GCA_051002645.1 Thermomicrobiales bacterium | reverse complement strand
CCGCGGCCAGTCCCTACCACGAAGGGCATAGATTGTACCAGTGAAGCACACAAGCGCTATGAGCGGGAGCAAGAAATCTGCTGGCATTGCGACCCCCAATACTTCCACGCACGTACCCTGCGAATCCTCTGTCGCATTGCTGCCTCACTGTACCGCAAGGCACAATACGATTCAAACTGAGCCACTACCAGAGGGGCCGGGGGTGAGGATTACAGCCCGTACTCCCCCGTATGCGCCTCCTCCAGATAGCGGGCCAAGAGGTCAATGCAGGCGTGGATGTCGGTCGCGCTCGCCATCTCGTTGACCGAGTGGGCGTAGCGGCAGGGGATGGAGAGCGTGATGGCGGGCATCCCGCCGCGTTGCCGCTGCACGCCGCCCGCATCGGTGCCACCGAAGGGCAGGATCTCCATCTGATGCGGGATGCCCTCGCGCTCCGCGATGGCGCGGAAATGGGCGACCAGTTTCGGATGGCTGATGAATGATCCATCCATGATCTTGATCGCCACTCCCGCGCCGAGCGTCGTGATGGCGTTCTCCGGCGGACCACCGGGGATATCGCGCGCCGGGGTATCGTCGACTGCGATGACGACTGTCGGGTTGAGGGCGTAGCCGCTCGCCGTCGCGCCGCGCAGTCCGACTTCCTCCTGCGTCGTCGCGACGGCGTAGATCGTCGCCTCATGCGTGCGGAGCGCCCGCAGCGCCTCGAACATCACGAGCAAGCCGACCCGATCGTCGATCGCCTTCGAGACGTAGTTGTCGCCCATCTTCTCGAAGGCGCGATCCATCGTCACGAAATCGCCGACGCGCACCGCCGCCTTCACCGCGTCGGCGGACATGCCGAGATCGACAAAGAACTCCTCGTGCTTCGGTACGGGCGGCGTCTCGCCGGGCCCGGAATGGCGCGCCAGTTGCAACGCGCCGCGTACGGCTGCGCCGGTTGCCGTCGTGATGACGACGCGCTGCGCGACCATGTTCAGCGGGTTGACCCCGCCGCCGAGCGGTTGGAGGCGGAGGAATCCTTTGTCATCAATGTACTTGACGAGGAAGCCGATCTCGTCCATGTGCGCGGCGAGCATCACGCGCACATCGTCGCGCCCGCGCTTCGTGCCGATCACGTTGCCCATCGCGTCGGTGCGCACCTCATCGGTCAACGCGCCCAATTGCTCGCGGACGATCGCCCGCACTTGCTCCTCGCGCCCCGGCACGCCGGGGGTCTGTGTCAAACGCTCGAAAAGCGCCTCATCCAGAGCCATCACACCCTCCCTACGCGATTATCCAAGCCATCTGCCGCCGAGCCTAGCAGCGGGCGGTGCGGGCGTAAAGGGACCCGCCTCCCCGGCGACCATCTCTGCCATCGAGTCGTCACGTACGTAGTCCGCTGTCCGCTTCCGTCTGGCACGCATCCTGCACACGTTTCTTGCGTAGAGAGAGTATGGCGACGATACCCCGTACGGGAAAGGATATGTGCATGGATCGTGTCAACCAGGCGAACGCCGCGATGGCGATTGATTACTTGATTATCGGCGGTGGCCTCGCGGGGGCGATGGCGGCCGAGGCGATCCGCGAGCGGGGCGTCGGCGGGCGCGTCGTGATCGTCTCGGAGGATCACGAGCGGCCCTATCACCGCCCGCCGCTCTCGAAGGAGTATCTGCGCGGCGACCAGGAGCGCAAAGATGTCTTCGTCCACCCGGCGGAGTGGGCCAACGAGCAGGGCGTCGAGCTGATGATGGAGACCCGCGCCACCCGCCTCGATCCGCAGGAGCACGAAGTAACGCTCGATGACGGCCGGACGCTGCACTACAAGAAACTGCTGCTCGCCACCGGCGGCACGCCGAAGCATCTCGACATCCCCGGCGCGGAGTTGGAGGGCGTCCACTACCTCCGCTGGCTGGACGACTCCGATGGGTTGCGCACCGCCGCCGCCCGCGCGAAGCACGCGACCGTGATCGGCGGCAGTTTCATCGGCGTCGAAGTCGCCGCCGCGCTCGTCCACTACAAGGTGGAGACGACGATGATCGTCAAGGGCAAGACGATCTGGGAGTCGTTCATGCCCGAGCACATCGCGGTGGTCTTCCAGCAGACGCTCGCCGACCACGGCGTGACGTTCCGCACGAAAGGTGAGGCGGTGCGCATCCTGCCGTAGTCTGGGCAGATGAAGGCGGGGCAGGTGGCGACAAAGAAGGGTCACACCGTCGGCGGCGACCTCGTCGTGGCCGGAATCGGCATCAACCTGAACCGCGACCTCGCGGACGGCGCGCTGCTGAAATATGACAAGAAGACGCAGGGGGTCGTCGTGGACGAGTATCTGCGCACGAGCGACCCGGACATCTACGCTGCCGGGGACATCGCCACCTTCCCGGACCCCGTTTTCGGCCCGCGGCGCGTCGAGCACTGGGATACGGCCCTCTCGCAGGGGAAGGCGGCGGGTGCGAACATGGCGGGCGCCAACGAGCCGTACGACCATGTGCAGTATTACTTCTCGGACCTCTTCGATCTCGGAATTGAGGTGCTCGGCAACCCGAAGCCGGACGCTCACGTCATCCTGCGCGGCAC
>JBPCMC010000368.1:0-4326 GCA_051002645.1 Thermomicrobiales bacterium | reverse complement strand
CCTACCGGCGGCATCCGAATCGGGGCTTGCACAAGGGACTGAGGGGCCATACGTTTCGTCTCGTGGCATCAGATGACCTCCCGCGCGTTGCGAGATGACTTTATGAATAATCCAGGTTAGCCTGCCGCAGCAAGGATCGGCAGGCTGAAGCCCGCCGCCACCAATGCGACAATCGCTCTAACCCCCCAGCCCCCTTCCCTCCGAGGGAAGGGGGAGCGAGAGGGGGCAGGGGGTGAGGTTCTCTACACGAACGGCACGTCCAGTTCGTCCGCGAGTTGCTGCAAGTCGGCGACGACGGCGGGGTGGAGGGGAATGCCGTTGGCGCGGCGGTCGGCCTCGGCGGTCCATTCGGGCTCACCGGGGGTGAGGACGCGGTCGTGGCCGGGGGCGGGCGGGCAGTCGTGCAGCATCTGCATGTACTCGTCGAAGCGAGCGGCGTACTGCTCCCACGGCACGAAGGCGTCGATCCGCCAGGCGCTGAACATGTGCGCGGTGTGCGTCGCCTTCGCTGTCCGTTCGATCTGCGTGTTCTCCGCGCTCACCTTGCCGCCGGAGAGCAGCCCCGCGAAGAGGTCCACCGCGACATTGAGACCGTACCCCTTCTGGCTGCCGTGCTCGCGGTCGCCGCCGAGCGTGTTCAGGAACTTCGCCTTGAAGGGGTCGGTGGTCGGCTGGAGGGTTTCGTCGAGCGCCCAGCCGCTCGGGATGTCGTGCTGCTCGCGGCGGGCGATCTCCAGTTTGCCGCCCGCGACGACGCTGGTGGACATGTCGATCATAAACGGGCGCTCGCGGTCGCCACCGGGGAAGGCGATGCAGATCGGGTTGGTGCCGAGGATGCCCGCCGCGCCGAAGGTCGGCACGATGAATGGCCCGGTCGTCGTCATCGTCATGCCCGCGAAGTTCTCCGCGACCGCCATCAGCGGGTAGTAATAGAGCGAGCCGTAATGGTTGCTGTTGCGCATCGTCACCGTCGCGACGCCGTTCTCGCGCGCCTTCTCGATGCAGCGCCGCATGGCGTAGGCGCCGACCACGGGGCCGGAGCCGTTGTTGCCATCGAGGACGAGGGTGCCCGGCGTCTCGGAGACCGTCGCGATGCGCGGCTCCGGGTTCGTCAGGCCGTCGCGCAGCCGTTCGACGTACATGCGCAGCCGTGGCGCGCCGTGCGAGTCGATACCGCGAATGTCCGCGCCGATCAGTACGTCCGCCATCGTCTCGGCGTCCTGTTGCGTCAGCCCGACACGCAGGAAGGCACGGACGGTGAAGTCGATCAGCGACTGGACGGGGATACGCGCGCGGGTCTCGGCAGCAGCAGTGGGCATGAATTTCTCCTACTTCTCTTCGGTGAACCTTCCCATCGCGGGGAGTATGAAACGATATATCGTGGCGGCGCAAGCGGGGGTGGCCCTAACCCCCGGCCCCTTCCCCACAGAGAAAGGGGAGCAAGCCTCCGATAGATCGAGGTGTTGAAGGGAAGGCAGGGCATCGCATGGAGTCACCCCTTCCCGTTTCGGGAAGGGGCCGGGGGTTAGGAAGATCAACCCCGATCCAACTCCTCCAGTATGGGCGCGAAGGCTTCGAGGCCGGCGAGGGTGCGTGGCGCATGCCAGACCTGCACATGTGAGATGCCGCAGCGCGCATACTCGCGGAAGGCGTCGGCGATCTGCTGCGGCGTGCCTTCGAGCGGTTCGACACCGCCCGTCACTTCCTCGCCGAGCAGGGCGACACGAACGCCGACCGTGCGTCCGAGCGTAGCGGGGGCCCGGCCATGCTGGATGCAGGCGGCGTCGATCGCGTCGCGGATCGGCGGCAGGACGTCGGGCCAGTTGCGGCCGTAGCAGAGGAAGCCGTTCCAGAGGTCCGCGTACTGCGTCGTCAGGCGGAGCATCCGCTTCCCGGTGAGCAGGGTACCGATCAGGATCGGCGGTCCGTTCGGGCGCGGGCCGCGCGGTTCGAGCGTCAGATCGTTCACCTCGTAGTAGGTGCCATGGAAGTCGCAGTAGCCCTCCCGCAGGAGCGACGTGATGATCTGCAATGCTTCCTCGAAGCGGCTGACGGCGTGGTCGAAGGGGAAACCGAAGGCGTGGAACTCGTGCGCTACGTCGCCGGAGCCGAGGCCGAGGATCAGCCGACCGCCGCTGATCGCGTCCAGCATCTCCGCCATTTTTGCCAGCAGCGCCGGGTTGCGGAATCCCGTGCAGGCGACGAGCGTGCCAAGTTCGACATTTGGCACCGCCATAGCGAGTGCGGAGAGCATCGACCACGTCTCCCACGCGCCGACGGGCGGGTCCAATTCGACGCCGGGTGGGACAGGTCGCCCGGCGGTAATCCAGAGTTGGTCGCGCTTAAGCGAAAGATGATCCGGCAGCCAGAGCGAATCGAAGCCGACGTCCGCCGCGCGCCGTGCCATCGCCAGCGTCGCGTCCCACGGATCGGTAATCGGCAGGTGGATGCCGACTTTGAGCGGCCGTCTGCGGGTACCGGGCGTGGGTGCTGTGACCGACATCATCGGCGTTCCTTTCGTTCTGGGTGACTGCTCTTGTCACACTATGCGTTTGACGTGCAACGTGTCAGATAGTATCATGGTCATAGGCTTCAAAATGGGGCAGAAAGCGGAGCATATCATGGCTAAGGTTGCAGCAAAGCCCGTGGACAAGAAGCGCCAGGCGACGACAGAGAAGCCGGTCACGGGATCAACTTTGCCACGAGCATCGGCGTATAAATTGACCAAGCCCGGTAAAGATTTCCGCCTGATCAAGGGCGGGTGGCCGTCTGCGAAGAAGAAGGATTAGTTACCGAGGCTGAGCAGCACCGCCGTAGTAAGCAGTAGAAATTCAACGATGACGAAGATGAGCGCGCTTGTTGTCAGGCGCGCTTTCTTCTTGAGAAGAATCTCATTCTCTGCGATCGACTCACCGCAACTGACGGCAATCCAGAATCGGATGTCGCCGAGGTTGTATGCGGGATTTTGCACGAATGTCGCGAGTTCTGTCGGATCGGGACGGGCGCTGAACTCGTCGCGGATGTATGCGGCGAAGAGGAGTGCAAGCACGAGCAGATAGGCAACGCCTCCCGCGATCGCGAGTTGCACGGTGCGCCTTCCGATGTGGTCCTGTTCCGCTGCCAGCAGGCCGCCGAAAACCGGGAGGAGCAGGCTCGCGACGGTGAGCACCGTCGCGATCTTCGTATCGGCATTGTCCGCGTTCTCGAACTGCTGATCGATCCGCTGCATCATCACATCATAGAAGACCGCATCCTTGGTCATCGTGGCGTCGTGAGCAAGTTCCGCATTACGCGACGGCACCGCAAGGGCGCGGATCGTAATGAGAAACTCAGCAAGCGTGGACCAAGGACTGGTGTCCCGACCCTGTTGCCATTTTTTGCGCGCGGCGTGTCGAAAGACGCGATACATGCTCGCCCTCTATCCTGTTGCGCCGACTGGAGAAACACTCTGGGACCCAAGCGGAGTATGGCGCGAACAATAATCGTTCCCGCGATTCGAGGCAAGAGTTGTCACGCAGGTGCTTGTCTTACCTGCGGCACCACTGATTGTCGATCACGCTTCATTTCACTAACTGAGAATCCCATTCATAGGCTTGACAAGAGAGCGGTTATCAGCGTATTGTACGATTGTTAACAGTCAGAAAGAGACAATTGCACAACGGATCATCGGGGGCAGGGGAATGCAAGCGGAAGCCCTGGACGCCATATTGTCGTCGCCACTCAATCGCGGCCTCGCGGCGGATATCGCGCTGCGGCTGCGTACGGCGATCCTGCACGGCTATTTCGGCCCTGGCGAACGGCTGCGCGAGGAGGCGCTCGCCAAGTCGATGGGCGTCAGTCGCGGGCCGATCCGCGAGGCGTTCAGCCAACTCGAACGCGAGGGGCTCGTCGTCATCCAGCGCAATCGGGGCACCTTCGTCGCCCGCCTGACGCGGGAGGACGCGGAGGAAATTTACAGCCTCCGCCGCGTCCTGGAGCGGCTGGCCGTCGGGCGGGTGGTCGTCCACGCGACGGATGGACAACTGGACGCGATGCAGCAGGTGATCGACACGATGGCCGCCTGCACCGAACGGGGCATCACCGAGCAGGAGGCGGCGGAACTTGATGTCGCATTCCACGAGATGCTCTATCAGGCGAGCGACCACAAGCGGCTGTACGATTGCTGGGTCAATCTGCGCCGCCAGATTCACATACTCCTTCTCAGCCGCAACGTCGCGGATGCGGACTACCGGGTCGTCACCGTCTCATCGCATCAGGTGATCCTCGATGCGCTGCGCGAGCGGGACACGGAGCGCGCGGTTGCGCTCATCGAGGATCACCTGCGCG
>JBPCMC010000367.1:0-10785 GCA_051002645.1 Thermomicrobiales bacterium | reverse complement strand
TGGGGGGGCACCGCGTAAAACCCCTCCGCGACTAACAGCAACCTCCCATCAACGACCGCCTTTTAGACGCATCTAAGAAAAAAAGTGATCTCTTGGTGTCCTTGGTGGTCTTGGTGCCTTGGTGGTTTACGTTCCCAGAAGCTCTTACGCGGCGTCTTTGCTGGACGGCCAGCGACCGGAGACGAGCACCAACCCGAGGACGAGGAGGGCACACGCCAGCGGCAGAACGAAAATGAGCCATCGCGGTGCGGCGACGATGAAGACGGTCGGCAGCAACATGCCGATGATGACCAGCAGCCACCCACCAATCTGCATCGTCCGTGCCAGTTCGTTGCCCTGCATTGCCATTCCTTCCGGTCCATTCGCGCGATCTCGCTACCGGATGATAGGCGCATGAGGCATGAGATTCAAGCGAAGGCGCGGAGGTAGTGCGCCCAGTAGCCCTGATGGTCGCCGTACCGTCGGGCGATAGCGCGCAGCCCATCGGGAGTGCCCGCCTGTGGGCCGTACACCTTCGCCGCCGCGCGCAGTAGGGCATCTTCACTCGATATCCCCGCCATCCGGCCCAGCGCCCGGATGAGCACGAAGGTCGCGGACCACTCGCCGATGCCCGGAATACGGCGGAGCCAGTCATTGACCTCATCATACGGCGCGCTGCGGAGCCACTGCTCATCGACATCATCGAACGCACGCGCGGCGGCATGAAGATAGTGCGCTTTCCGCAGATTCGGCAGGATTGCCGACAGATCATCCGGATTGACGGTTGCCAGTCGCTCGGCGGTGGGGAAGGCGCGATAGGTCGTCCCGTCCGCCGTGAGGCTACTGCCGTAGCGATCAATCAGGGCGTTCCAGGTCTTCCGGGCCGCCGCCATCGGCGTGCGCTGCGAGAGGATCGCCCACGCCGCATTGTCGAACGGCGTGAGGAACTTGACCTGATGATAGCCGTACAACTGCGCGATCACCGGCGCGAACGCGGCGTCCTCCCGCCCAATCGCATAGTACGGCGTGAGATCGTCCGCGATACTGAGGAAGAACGCCACCCGATCCAGCGCCGCCTCGCGTACCGCGTCACTGATCGGTCGTTCGGCATAAAGCGTCACGCCTAATGATGGCGCATCCGTTGTTCCCTGCTCCACGACGCGGAAGACAACCGTCTCCCCGCCCGCCACGACCGCCCGCGTCACCGCGTCGTCCGTTATTGTCTGATCCCCGCGCGTCAGCGGAAAGCCGCGCAGGAATGCCAGTGACTGCCCCAAATCAAACGGCGCCTGCGGCCTCAACTCAGCAGTATTTTCAAACACTTGCATTCCTCCAACCAACTTGCTCCCCCTCTCGGCAATGCGGGGTGAGGAACGATCACGCCGATGTCTCGAACAGGGGGCGCGGGTCGAAATAGACACGGAGCGCCGCGATCCGGCCATCCCGCACCGTGAGCCACTGCGAGATCGGCAGGGTGACGGGCGGCGTGGCGAGGGTGAGATCGTAGACCTGGCACACCTCCTCGCCCTCGGCGAAGATCACCCGACGCTCCATGCCCGTCATGGTCGCCATCATGTGCTGCAAACCGCTGATGTAATCCTCAGCGCCCTCGGTTGTCCCTAACGCCCCTTTGAAGGAGACGTCGTCGTGCAAGAGCGGTCGCATGGCGGCGAAGTCTTTCTGCTTGAGCGCGGTGAAATATCGATCGACAAGCTTGCGGGCATTGCTCATCGTCATGGTGTTTCTCTCCTTGTTTCTTTCCGTGGTTCAATCAGCATACGGGTGAGCGGCCTGCTCACCCGTATGCTGCCACATCTCGATACCGATGACGACCTCCGGCTTACACCGCCGGGCGCATCATCGTCAGCGGCACGCCGTCCGGCGCGGGCACCGTGAAGATCTCGCCGAACGGCTGGGACTCGATCACGCCCGCCTCCACGCCCTTGGAGAGCATGGCGGCGCGCAGGTTTTCGAGCTCCTGCGTGTAGAAGTAGAGTTCGATCTCACCGACCATGGACGGCTTCGGCGCGGTGGCGATGCTGAAGGGGATGCCGCCCTCCGCCGGAGCGAACATGCGGAAGTCCGGCCCGTTCTGCTCGGCAATGGGCACGAAGCCGAGTTGCTCCGTGCAGTACTGGAATGCGGCGTCGATATCGGCGACATGCAGCAGGGCGAAGGAAAGGGTCGGTGTGGCGCTCATCGGGAACCTCCTGATCGGATTCCGGCGGCAACCCCGGTGGTTGCTGCCTTCCCGTACACCATACCGCCCGCGCGTGACAGCATTATGTCAGTAGTGAAAGGGAAGCGGAATGATGCGCCAGGAGTGCGGACGCTTCCGCCGCGATCTGCTCCCGCAGCGACTCCGGTTCGAGCACCCGCACATGGCTGCCCCAACCGAGTAACCATTGCAGCACATCGGCTTCCCGCCGCACCCTGAGCGTGACGAGCAGGCCGTCCGCCGTCTCTTCTTCCGCGACGGTAAAGAAGGAGCGCGACTCCCGTACCCAGCGCGCCGTCTCCTGATCGAAGAGCGCGCGGACGATGAGGTCGCGCCCTTCGTCTCTCGGTCGCTGACGGGTCGTGAATGATGCGGAGCGAACAAAGGTGCGGTCGAGCGATGCGAGTGCTTCGATCCGGTCGAGACGGAAGGTGCGGAGGCTGCGCCGCAGGTGATCGTAGCCGGTGATATGCCACGAACCGGAGACATGAATCAGGGCGTAGGGATCGATCTCCCGATAGACCGGTGGCTCCGTGTCGCTCGGATTCCGCGCCGTATACCGGAAACGGACACTCCGGCGCTCCACGATGGCGCGACGCAGATGCAAGAGGGTATCGTGCTCCGCCGGATCGCCGGCAGCGAAAAAGCGGATGCTCTCCTGCAACGAGCGCACCTCGCCGCGCAACTTCTCCGGCAGCACGCCCTCGATTTTCGCCGCTGCCGATTGCGCCGCCGCGCGGTACTGAGCGTCGAACTGCTGGGCCATCACGTCGCTACCGAGCAGCAGCATCGTCGCCTCGTCGGTGCGAAAGGAGAGCGGCGGCAGGAAGTACCCCGCCATCAGCGCGTATCCCTGCCCCGGCACCGCGACGACCGGCACACCCGCCTCGCTCAAAGCCTCCATGTCCCGATAGATCGTCCGCTTGCTCGTCTCGAAGGTCGCGGCCAAATCCTCCGCCCGCCGTTTCCCCACGCGCTGCAACTCCAGCACAATCGCCAGCAGCCGATCCGTCCTATTCACGCGTGGCAAACCGGGGAGAACCGCAGAGACGCAGAGGACGCAGAGATCACAGAGGAAACAGAAAGAAAGATCAATGGACTTCTTCCTTCTTGTATCTCTCTGCGTCCTCTGCGTCCTCTGCGTCTCTGCAGTTCAATTGCTTTCTCCCTACCGATTGAGAACTTTGCGGACGAGGAAGTCGTCGGTGCGGTGGGCGTCGTCGATGAGGGTGGAGACTTTGCGCCAGCCGTGGCCCTCGCCGGGGTAGGTGTGGTACTCGACATCCTTGCCCGCCTTGCGGAGCGCTTCGACCATCGCATTCATCTGGCTCGGGTGGCAGACGATGTCCTCCTCGCCTTGCAGGATCAGGAGCGGTTCCTTGACATCGTTCACAAAGTGGATAGCGCTGCGGTCCACGTACAGGTCGCTGTTGCGGCTCGGTGCGCCCATCAGCTTGGCGATGTAGTGGCGCTCGAAAATCCACGTCTTGTCGGTGAAGGTGGCAAGGTCGGCGATACCGAAGCGGCAGACCCCGGCGCGGAAGAAATCGGGCGCTTTGGTCATGCAAATGAGCGTGCTGTAGCCGCCCGCGCTGCCGCCCATCGCGACGACCTTGCGTGGATTCGCCAGCCCCTGCCCGACGATCATCTCCGCCCCGGTAATGTAATCGTCGAGGTCGCCGCCGCCCCAATCGCCGTAGAGTTTCTCCATGAAGGCGCGGCCATACCCCTTGCTGCCCCGATAGTTCGGTTGCAGGACGATCCAGCCGCGCTGCGCCATGTACTGCACCTGCGGCATCCAGTTGCACATCGTCTGCCCGACCGGGCCGCCGTGGATCGAGACGACGAGCGGATGGTCACCCGGTACCGTCTCCGGAGGCGTGATGAGCAGACCGCTGATCTCCAGGCCGTCGCGGCTCGTCCAGCGGACGTGCTCGGGCATCATCAGGTTGCCGCCGAGGACGCCGCCCGTCGCGCTCTGCGTCAGCGGCCGCCGCAGCGCGCCGTCCGCTGAATGGACGTAGACATCCGCTGGTTGGATCGGGCTACTGAAGGTGTAGACGAGGGTGTCCGCGTCGAGCCAGACGACCGTATCGTGGACGCCCGGCGAGGAGGTCAGTTTGCGCGTCTGTCCGTTCTCCCAGAGCCAGACCTGCACATCGCCGTCGTCGTTGCGCGTGTAGGCGATCCGCCGCCCGTCCGGCGACCAGGCGGGCGAGCCGTGCTGATACGATTCGCCGACCAGCCGTTCCGCGCCGCTGCCGTCCGCGCCCATCACCCAGAGGTTGCCGAAGTCGCCCTCCCGGTCGGAGATGAAGGCGATTCGCTGACCGTCCGGCGACCACGCCGGGTAGTTGTTCGTCACCCGCCCGCCGCCCGCGACGACCTTTGCGTCGTTCCCCTCGGCATCGGCGACAACGATTGTCAGCTCATCCCATGGCATGTCATAGTGGGGCCACTGGCACCAGAGGAGTCGCGTGCCGTCCGGCGACCACTTCGGCTCCAGCACGTACTCGTCGCCCCGGCTCGCCTTGCGCGTCCACGAGCCATCGAGCGCGGCGATGAAGATATCCACCTCCTCGCCGCGCTCGGCGACGTAGGCGACGCGCGTTCCATCGGGCGAAATACTCGGCGAGTGGTGGTTGCCCGCCCCCTCGTCGATCTGCCGCGCCTTGCCGCCGCTCACCGGCACGGAGAAGAGTTTGCCGTCCTTGCGCGAGGCGAAGACGATGTGCCGGCTGTCCGGCGTCCATGTGATCGCCGTTGCCTGCCGCTGGCTCGGGTCCGGCCCCTGCAGCGCCGGATCGTCGCTCAGTTGCATCGGCACGCCGCCCGCCGCAGCCGCGATCATCAAATCCACGCGCCCGTCATACCCCCGGCTGAACGCCACGAACCGCCCGTCCGGCGACGGGCGCGGCGTCGTGATCGTCGGGATCATCGCGTACGCCGCCGGGGTGAACTGCGTCTCCCACCGCCCCGGCTCCCGGCTCCAATGTCGCTCCGTGCTCATTGTGGCTCCCCTTCTCGTATCTCATGTGGATGAATGACTGGAGAGAGTGTATCGCAGCACGCGGGGAACCTCACCCCTGCCCCTCGCCATCGCAATGGAGAGGGGTGTCTCACGTCAAGAGCCGTGGTTACCCATGAAGACATTTCTTCCCCGCATTTGCTCCCCCCCGCCATCGCGATGGCGAGGGGGGTGGGGGATGAGGTTCCCCAACGCTTCAGCGACCAATCGTAACGATGGTGAAGGCTTCAGCGAGAGGGAGGCCGACGGGTTCGCCAGCGGCGCTGTCGCGCTTGCGGAAGCGTTCGGGGAGGGCGGCGGGGTCAGCGGTCTGGCTGGCGTGGGCGAGGCGGGCGATGACTTTCCGGTCGAAGACGGGCGCGATGTCCACGTAGGAGTCCGCAATGGCGCTGGCGAAGAGCCAGACCGCGCCGACCTTGTGCGTCGGAAGGCCCTCGCGTATCTGATCGGGGAAGGCGAGCGGGTCCCGCGCGAGGGGATAGATCGCGTCGAGTGTCGCGCGGCCAACCGTGCGGTGGTCGCGGTGGCTGAGGTAGGGCGGCAGGGGCTGCTCGGGGTTGAAGGTGAAGACGACTTCCGGCTGCCAGCGGCGAATCCAGTGAACGATGTCGCGCAGGAGCGACTGATTGTTCTCAACCTCGCCATCGGTGTAGCGGAGAAAGACGACATCGACAATACCGAGCAACCGGGCGGCCTCGCGCGCCTCCGCCTCACGACGCATGGCGAGGGCGCGGGAATCGGTCAGCGGGTCGCCGGAACCTTTATCGCCGGAGGTGACGAGGAGGAGTCGCGCCGTCGCACCGCCCTGAATGGCGCGGGCCATCGTCCCGGCGCACCACGCCTCGATGTCGTCCGGGTGCGCCGCGATTGCCATGATCGAGGGGGCATCCGGTGGGTCAATGATCGGCATCGTCCACGACTCCTCTCGCGCCGCCACATTCCTTTATTCGGCTACCGGGGCGTTGGCGCGCATGTTCGGGCGCGACCAGATATTGGCGCACTCCGCGCAGACATCCGCCGGGATCATGCCCATCTTCATCAGTACCCCAAAGATCTTGCAGCCGATGCAGAAGCCGAAGCCGGATTCCAGCGTCGCGAACAGGGCGATCATGCCGAAGAGTGCATCGGCGGCTTTAGGGCGCTTCATCGGGAAGGCCAGCGCCAACGCGGTCACCGAGATGCAGGCGCCGAGGCTCTGGGCGAACCGCTTGGGCGGCCCGGCGACCTCTCGTGCCTGCACGCCGAGCCGGGGGGTGATGACCCGTGTCGCTACCTGACCAAGCGGGCTGAGCGTCGGCCCCGACAGGGCACGGGCGACGAAGCCGTAGGCGATCGGCGCGATTAGCCAGCGGCGGCGCGAGGCCAGTGCGGTCGTTGCCATCAGCACAACGCCACCGGCCACCACGCGGGCCGATACTTCGTTGACCGGATTCGGAAGATCTCTCTGGCTTCCATCGCTCGCCAAACCTTTCCGCGATACGCTCATGTGTCCCGCACCGGGCAAGTGCGCCCGGCGTCAACTGCTCATAGAGAAATGGTATCACGCGAGTGCAGGTGCGGCTTGAGGATGAACGCCTTAATCCGATCGTTGGCCGATGGTGGCAGGCCGCTGCCTACTCTCCGCTTTCGACCAATCCATGCCGCACCGCGTAGAGGGCGGCCTGCGTGCGGTCGGTGACGTCGAGTTTCTGGAAGACAGCGCTGAGGTGGCTCTTGACGGTGCGGTCGCCGATGTACAGCGCGCGGGCGATCTCTTTGTTGCTCTTGCCCTGCGTGAGGAGCCGGAGAACGTCCATCTCGCGCTCCGTCAGTGCCTCGTGCATCGGGCCCTGGGCGGCAGCGGTGGCTGCGGCGGGGTGCTGGAAGCGGGAGAGGAGCCGTTTGGCGACTTCCGGGTCCAGTGGGGACTCGCCCGCGTGGACGGCGCGGATCGCGGCGACCAGCGCGTCGGGGTCGATGTCTTTGAGCAGGTAGCCGTTCGCGCCCGCTTCGAGCGCGGGGAAGACCTGCGCGTCGTCCGCAAAACTGGTGAGCGCCATGAGTTTCATCTCCGGGTGCGATGCGCGCAGCACGCCGATCGCCGCCGCACCGCCCATGCCCGGCATTATCAGGTCCATCAGCACGACATCGGGGCACAACGAGGCGGCGGCGGTGATTGCCTCCTCGCCCGTCTCCGCCTCGCCGACCACCGCGAGGCCGGGCTCGCCGCTCAGGAAGCCGCGCAGTCCGCCGCGCACCATTCGATGATCGTCGACGATCAAGACGCGAATCGCCTGCGGATCGGTCATGGCGACATCTCCCTCTGTGAACCGAGCGGTAAAGGGGCAGTGTCGGTGATGGTATGCGTAACCCCCGCGAACGGATGGAGAACCCGCACGCGCATCGCTGCGAACCGTGCGGGTCAGTGCGAGGAGTATATCATGCCGGTACGGGACCGCTCGATTCTCTCCAGTTCAGGCGACGGCGTGCCCGTGGTGCATCGGGCGCCGCGCGCGGACGAGCGTCGGGACGTACATCCGGATCGCGTCGCGCAGCGTCAGATCATCGACCGGTGCGGGCAGGACAATCGTCTCGGCGAGCAGCGCGACCGGCAGTGGCCCAAATGCTTCCCACAATTCCCCGACGACGATCACCGGCAGCGCATGGAGCGATGCATCCGCGCGGATGGCGGCGAGCAGCGTGTGCGCCCTCGCAGACGTATCCATGGCGAGGACGAGCAGATCGGGCGCGGCGCGGTGGAGGTCTCGCATATTCGCCACATCATACATCGTCACCCGGTACCCCGCCGCGTGCAGCGCGAGAATGCCGCCACGCAGGAGCGTGGTTCCGTTGGCGACGATAAGGATTTGTACCATGACAACCCCCTTGCATCAGTATCGTACAACGCAGCAGGAATGGCAGAGTATCTCCACGCAATTTTCGTGCCGTCTATACGTACTGTCTGTATGTTTTGTATGTTCGATAATCAGATGAAGCGAACGCCGCGAATCGCGCGAACCTCGGAGGACGCATACGTTCTGCGACGGTCGGGGAACCTCACCTCCCGGCCCCCTCCCCTTTGCCCCAAGCAAAGGAGAGGGGGAACAAATGCGGGGAAGAAACGTCTTCGTGGGAAGCCACAGCTCTTGACGCGAGACACCCCTCGCCATTGCGATGGCGAGGGGGCAGGGGGTGAGGTTTCCCGTCAGTACGCATACGAACCGCGCGAGCCTCGCGTGGCGCGTTGCCGCTCGGCGATGTGGCCCGTACAATGCGGTGTGGCGGGATGCAGCCGTCAACGCGCGATTCGCCCCAGGGAGCGTCCGGTACATGCAGGATTTCGCCACCGAGAATGCACGCACATCCGCTCCGACGCCGGAGACGACCATTTATCTCGACCACGCGGCGACGACACCCACCGATCTGGCGGTCATCGAGGCGATGCTGCCGTACTGGCGCGAGACGTGGGGCAACCCGTCCAGCCTCTACGCGGCCGGGCGGCAGGCACGCGCCGCGCTGGACCGGGCGCGCGCCGCACTCGCGGAAGTGCTCCATTGCCACCCGCGCGAGATTACGATCACTTCCGGCGGCTCGGAGAGCGATAACCTCGCCCTGCGCGGTATCGTCGCCGAGGCGCGCCGCACCGTCGCCCGCCCCCATCTGATTACCAGCGCCGTCGAGCATCACGCCATCATGCACACGGCGGCGGCGCTGGCGAACGAAGGGATCGGTGTCACCTACCTCCCGGTGGACGCATACGGCATGGTCGCGCCGGACGACCTCGCCGCCGCGATCCGACCGGAGACGTGTCTCATCTCGATCATCTACGCGAACAACGAAGTCGGCACGGTCAATCCCATCTCCGCACTGGCTGCCATCGCCCGCGCGCGGCAGATCCCCTTCCACACGGACGCGGTGCAAGCGCCCGGTTATCTCCCCCTCGATGTGGACGCGCTCGGGGTTGACCTGCTCTCGCTCTCTGCGCACAAGTTCAACGGGCCGAAGGGAGTCGGACTGCTCTACACCCGCCGTGGCGCCCGCTGGACACCGCAGATCACCGGCGGCGGCCAGGAGATGAACCGCCGCGCCGGCACGGAGAATGTCGCCTACGCCGTGGGAATGGCGACTGCGCTCGCCCGCGCCGAGGCAGCACGTACGGAAACCGTCACACACTGCACAGCCCTCCGCGATGCATTCATCGCACGCCTGATGGCCGAGATACCGGATGTCCGCCTGAACGGCCACCCGATGGCGCGGCTGGCGAACAACGCGAACCTCGGTTTCGCCGGTGTGGAGGCGGAATCGCTGCTCATCCTGCTCGACGCGGAAGGGATCGCCGCCTCAGCGGGTTCTGCCTGCGCCAGCGGCAGCATCGAGCCGAGCCACGTCCTGACCGCGATGGGCGTCCCCGAGCCGTACGCGCTCGGCACCCTCCGCTTCTCCCTCGGCCCGGAAACGACCCCGATTGAGTTGGATACCGTCGCGGCCCTCCTCCCGCGCCTCGTCGCCCGCCTCCGCTCCCTCGCCTCCCTCACGATGTAAACGCCTTGAACCACCGGGACACAGAGGACACGAAGAGGGAGAGAAGGAGAAGGAGAAGGAAATGCCTTAATCCCCTTCCCCTTTTCTTCTCTCCGTGTATCCTCTGTGCTCTCTGTGTCTCTGTGGTTCAATGCGTTTTCAGGGGGTGATACGTGGAGCGGGACGAGGCGATTCGGCGGCAGTTTGATCGGGCGGCGGCGGCGTACGGCACGTCGCCGATCTTCGCGCAGGGGCATGACCTCGCACTGATGGTGGAGACGGTCGCGCCGACGGCGGACATGACCGTGCTCGATGTCGGCTGCGCGGCGGGGCATACGGCGCTCGCCTTCGCGCCGCATGTCCGGGAAGTGGTCGGCGTCGATCTGAGCCGGGATATGCTGGCGGAGGCGGCGCGGCAAGCGGCGGCACGCGGCATCGCCAATGCGCGGTGGGAGGAAGCGAGCGCGGCGGCACTACCGTACGCGGACGCGGCATTCGACATCGTCACCTGCCGGATGGTCGTCCATCACTTCCCGTCGCTCGCTCCCTCGCTCACCGAGATGGCGCGCGTGCTGAAACCGGGCGGGCAGTGCATCATCGTCGACATCATCTCGCCGGAAGATGCCGCGCTCGCCGACTTCATCAACCAGGTCGAATTGCTGCGCGACCCGTCCCACAGCCGGGATTGGACGCTCTCGGATTGGGACGCAGCGGGCAGAGAAATCGGTGTGCCGTTCGCGGTCGTCGCGCGATGGGAATTGCCCCTCGATTTCGCGGACTGGACCGCCCGCCAGCAGACGCCGCCTGCGTCCGTCGCCCAGATCGAAACCCTCTTCGACCACGCCTCATCCGACGCCCAACACGCCTTTTCCATCGTCACGACCCCTCCCCGTTCCTTCCACCTCTGGGCGGCCATGCTCCGTGGGGTCAAGAAGTAGCCAGTAGATAACCTGCACAGTAAGTCGAGGTCTGGTAGAGTGGAGCGCATGATACTGCAATATACGAAACTCGCCACCCATCCCGCCGTCTTCCGTTCGCTGACCGGACTGACCGTCGCGCA
>JBPCMC010000366.1:0-8165 GCA_051002645.1 Thermomicrobiales bacterium | reverse complement strand
GGGCGCAGATGTTCGTCACCTTCAATCGCCCGCTTAACTACCTGCACGACCCGCTCGCCGTCGCGGTCGCGGCGGATCCGTCGCTCGTCGGCGCGCCGGAGGAGCAAGTGATGATCGAAACAGGCGGCGCGTACTCGGCCGGCCAAACGCTCGTCCAACGATCCGGTCGCGACGGCGGCTTCCGCACAAAGGTCGCTCAAACCGTCGACGCGGAGCGTTTCAATACGTATTTCACCGAGACATTGGGTTTGCCAAAGCCGACCTAACCCCCCAACCCCCTTCCAGACACGGGAAGGGGGAGCAAGCTGCCGATATATCGAAGCATGGTGAATAGCTGAGGCAATTCCCGCGAGTCACCCCTTCCCGTGTCGGGAAGGGGCCGGGGGTTAGGTCTCCCTACGCCTTCCGTGCCGTCACGAAGTCCGCCATCGCGGTGAGGTAGTCGCGCGGCGGGCCGGCGGGCAGGGCGTCGAGGTGGCGCTTGGCGCTCTCGACGGCGGCTTGCGCCTCGCCAATCGCGTCATCCAGCGCGCCGGAGGTGCGGACACGGCCAACGAGCGCGTCGATTGCCGTGTCATCCGTCTTCGTGCCGAGGACGACTTTGCGGATGAGCGCGGTGTCGCTCGCGTCCGCATATCGTTCGAGGTAGAGCATCATCGGTAGGGTGAGCGTCCCCTGGCGCAGGTCCGAACCGGCCGGTTTACCGATGTCCTCTGAGGTCTCGCGTAGGTCCAGCACGTCGTCGACCGTCTTGAAGCCCATGCCAATCGCCGTGCCGTATGCCCGCAGTGAGGCGACCGCCGCAACCGGCGCGTCGGAGAGGATACCGCCGAACTCCGCTGCGGTGGCGAAGAGCGCCGCCGTCTTGCCGTGGATGCGCCGATCGTACTGCTGGCGCGTCTGATCCCATTGGCGGGTCTGGAAAATCTCGTCCAGTTCGCCGTTGCAGATGTCGCCGAGCGTCTCGGCGAAGAGCGTCATGGCGCGCAGGTTGTTCGATTTGGATACGAGCACGGCGGACTGGGCGAAGAGGTAGTCGCCGAGCAGCACGACAATCGTCGTCGGCAGGACCGAATTGAGCGTCGCCGCGCCGCGCCGGAAGAGCGCCTTGTCCACCGTGTCATCGTGGATCAGGCTGGCGATGTGCAACAGTTCGATCCCGGCGGCGGCCGGGGCGAGGCGCGCGATGTCATACTCGAAGAGGCGCGCGGCGGTGAGCAGCACGCGCGGGCGGAGCATTTTGCCCTTCGCGGCGATGATGCCATTGAGGAGGTCGGTCATCACCGGGTAATTGACCGACACGGTCTCGCGGATCGCATCCTCGACGCGGGTAAGGTCCGCGTTGGTCGTGGGGTCGCGCAATACATCGATGGGTGATGCGGACATAGGAAGCGTCTCTGCTTTCTATCCTGCCTCGTCGCAGGACGCCGGGCGGTGCAACGGTGTGCCGCCCCTTATGATCGGTGGCGACACATCCGCGCCACCACCCAAAAGGATACTCCCGTCATCCCCGCCCGTCAAAGCCGCATGTACAGGAATTCAGGGCGTATGCGTTCTGTGACCGGCTGGGGAACCTCACCCCCCGGCCCCCTCTCCATTGCGATGGAGAGGGAGAGCAGATGCGGGGAAGAAACATCGATAATGGTAGGCTACGGCATGTGACATGCGTCAACCCTCGCCACCGCAATGGCGAGGGGCCGGGGGTGAGGTTCTTTAGAGAACCCATAAGCCGCAGCACAGGAACCGCATCGCTACCGGTGCCTGCGGAAGATGCGCAAATTCCGCGTCATCATCATTCTCTGCTTGCACTTGGCGTGCGGGGATGGTACCGTACGCCGCGTAGAACAGACATTGTGCTGCGCGAGTATTTTGGCGAACGTACAGTACGAACGTGTAACGACGGTTCATCTCAAGGTGGGTGCGTGTGCGTTTACGGGTAGCCCATACCGCGTCCGCGATTGGCGACAGCCGCAACAGCGTCTGCATCGTTGTCGATGTCGTCCGCGCGAGCACGACTCTCCTGACGCTCTGCGAGCGGGGCGCGGGGCCGATCCGTTTCGCGACCGAACTGGAGGAGGCGCGCCGACGCGCGGCGCAGTTCGGCAACGAGCGTGCGCTACTGGTCGGAGAGCAAGGCGGTATCATCGCGCCGGGATTCGACCTCGATAACTCGCCAACTGCCGCCAACAGCGCCGCCGTCGCCGGTCGCGGTGTCGTCATGCGCACCAGTAACGGCACCGTCGCGCTGGCCTTGGTGAGCGCTGCGCCGCTCGTGCTTATCGGCTGCATCCGCAACGGCGCGGCGGTCATCGAAGCGGCGATTGCCGAGGCAATGACGAGGAACCTCGATCTGCTCGTTGTGTGCGCGGGGCAGGAGCACGGCACCGTCTTCGCGCTGGACGACATGCTCGCGGCGGGATTCCTCGTTGCCTGCGCCTGGGAATCGCACGGCCCGTGGGCCTTCCCCGATCAGGGCGATGCGCCGCGCACGATTGACGAATCCGCGCTGGCGGCGTTGACGCTCTACCGCTCGTTCGTCGCGGACGCGATCACGCCCGATGCGGAGACATTCGTGAATGCCCTCTTGCAGGGCGCCGGCCCGCGCTTCATCGCGCGGACGGGCCGGCTGGACGATGTGCGGTATTGCGCAACCCCGCACAGTAGCGTCGTCGTGCCACGGGTCGTGCAGACCCCGGATGGCCCGACGATCACCGGCGAGCGCCCTGTCGCTCCCCCCGCACTCGCCGGTGCGACCCTTTCGCCGTCGTAGGAGGCCCATCGCTTGGCGTTGCGACATCGACATCTGGCCGTGCGTTCCCAGCCATACCGCCGCCCGACCGGGAGCGGGTGGCGAATGCTCATCGCAGTGGGCGCGGTCGCCGCGCTCGGCTACGGCGTCTATACCCTGATCGGGCAGACGGGATCGAGCGGTACAGGTCAATTGGGGACAGTCATCGTCAAGGATGCATACAGCGGTGGCCCGCTCGCGGGCGCGCAGGTGACGGTGGTGCCGCTTGCCTGCCCGGACGGCGCGTGCAGCCCCGCCGAATCGACGCCGCAGGGCGTCATCGGGCGAAAGTTCGTCACCAATGCGCGCGGCGAGATCCATGCCCGGCTGGGTGGCGAGCGTGTGACGCTCTTCGCCTCCGAGCGCGAATACGACGCGCGGCAAATCGACCTGCCCTGGCCGCCGACCGAGCCTGCGACGCTCGCGCTCCGACCTGCCTGGGTGACGGGGCGCGTCACGTCGCTCGGCCAGCCGCTCGCGAACACGAAGATCGAGGCGGTTGTGCCGGGTAAAGAGCAGCCGATTGCCGGCACGACGGATAAGGATGGCCGGTACCG
Organism: Thermomicrobiales bacterium; assembly: GCA_051002645.1. Classification (GTDB taxonomy): domain Bacteria; phylum Chloroflexota; class Chloroflexia; order Thermomicrobiales; family JALYUS01; genus JALYUS01. The sequence continues at coordinate 4,820 of JBPCMC010000366.1, read as the reverse complement.
GCTCGAGGGCGTCCCCGATGGCGCCAGCCTGATCGTCGATGCCCCGAATGTCAGCCGCCGCCCGCATCCCATCGCGCAGCAGACGACGATGGACCTCGCGCTCCGCCCCGACGTGCTCTCCGGCGCCGTGCGCGATCCGCACGGGCAACCCGTCGCCGGTGTGACCGTCGCGGCGGGCCCGGTCGTCGGGCAGACGGATGCCGACGGTCGATACACGCTCGATGGCGTCGATGAGGGGGTGCCGCTGATCGTCAAGGGCGTCGGCTACCAGTCGCAATCGCTCCCGCTCGGCGCGAACCTGACGCAGGACGTGACGCTTCAGCCCTTCGTCTCCAAGGGTATTTACGTCCAGGCGCCCATCGCGGCGGACCCGGCGCAACTCGATAAACTGATTAACCTCATCGGCACGAAGGACCTCAATACGCTCGTCGTGGACCTGAAAGATAACAACGGCGTCGTCTATTACGACTCGAAGGTGCCGCTCGCCCGTGAGGTCGGCGCGGTCCATCCCGTCCTCAATGTGCCGCAACTGCTGCAAACGCTGCACGCGAAGAACATCTACGCCATCGCCCGCATCGTCGTGATGGAGGACCCAATCGCCGCGACCAAGCGGCCCGACCTGGCGATCAAGAACTCCCGCACCGGCAAGCCGTGGCGAACGACCGCCGGGCAACCGTGGGTCAACCCAACGAACCCGCAAGTCTGGGGATACGTCAGCGATCTCGCCCTCGAAGCGGCCAATCTCGGTTTCGATGAGGTGCAGTTCGACTATGTCCGCTTCCCGTCCGACGGTAATCTCGACGCGACCGACTACGGTCCCGGCTACACGGACGGATCGCAGGAGCGGCGCGACGCGATCACCGGGTTCCTGAAGACGGCGCGCGCGAAACTGGCGCCAACCCGCGCGCTGATGGGCGCGGACATCTTCGGCATCACGGCCTGGCTCAAGGGGGACAACGGCATCGGCCAGCAGTTCGAGGACCTCGCCGCGCTCGTGGATGTCATCTGCCCGATGGATTACCCGTCGCATTACTCGCGCGGCTTCAACGGCTGGGACATCCCGAACAACTATCCGTATGACGTGATTAAGCAGAGCCTGATCGAGCGCGAGCAGCGCGTTCCCGGCGTCGTACACAAGACGCGCCCGTGGCTCCAGGCATTCGATTATGGGCCGGGCACGAGTTACGGCACCGCGCAAATCTTCGCCCAGATTCAGGCGTGTAACGAGATGCAGAGCAGCGGCTACCTCCTCTGGAACATCGGCAGCAACTACGACCCCGCATGGCTCCCCCCGAAGCCGCAATCAATCACCTAGAAGATGATGCCGGACTTCAGAACGGTTTCTGAACCGCCAAGACGCCAAGGACGCCAAGAAAACGCGAAGAAGAAGGTCTTTTTCTCTTTTCCCTCTTGGCGTCCATGGCGTCTTGTATGTTGCAGCAGACGCAGAGAAAAAGGGTGGTAGCAGGCTTTCCAGCTTGCCCCCCGACCAAGACGGCAGGCTGGAAACCCTGCCACCACCAGGGAAACCGCTTCCCCTTCCCCACTGGGGAAGGGGGCTGGGGGGTTAGGCAGAACATAGCATCTTGGCCGTTCAAGTCCCACCCTGCGTTTGACGGTTCGTACACCAGGCCGTACTCTGCGTGCATGAGCGAAACGGTTTCCGCAGGTACGCAATCAGTGCCGCCATCGATTGAACCGGGACTGCATGTGCGGCGGTCGCTCGGGCGCGCACTGGTCAAAGAGGCGCGCCCGAAGCATTGGGTGAAGAATGGCTTGCTCTTCGCGGGGATCGTCTTCGCCAAGGAACTGACGCACCCGACCGCAATCTGGCATGTGCTCGCGGCCTTCGCGCTCTTCTGCGTCGTCGCCAGCTGCATCTACTTCATCAACGATCTACGCGACCGCGAGGCGGACCGCCTGCACCCGAAGAAGCGCTTCCGGCCGATCGCGGCGGGCGAGATCCCCGTGCCGCTCGCCTGGGGCCTCGCACTGGGTGGGCTTGCCGTGGCGATCCCGCTCGCCTTCCTGCTGCGACCGGCGTTCGGCGCGATCGTCGTCGGCTACGTGGCGCTCCAGTTCTTCTACACGTACTGGCTCAAAGAGCAGGTGCTCCTCGATGTCTTTGCCCTCGCCGCCAGTTTCGTGCTGCGCGCGATGGCGGGCGCGGTGGCGATTGCCGCGCCGATCTCACCGTGGCTCTATGTCTGCACCGTCCTCCTCTCGCTCTGTCTCGGTTTCGCCAAGCGGCGGCACGAGTTGATGCTGCTCGAAGCGGGCGCGGGCAGCCATCGCGCGGTGCTCGACGAATACTCCGCCACGCTGCTGGAAGAGATCATCGCCGTCGTGACGAGCGCGACGGTGATGGCCTACGCGCTCTACACCTTCAACGCGGAGAATCTGCCGAAGAATCACGCGATGATGTTCACCATCCCCTTCGTCCTCTACGCCGTCTTCCGCTACCTCTACCTCGTCTACCGCAAGGGCGAGGGCGGCAACCCCGAGGACGCCCTCTTCGCCGACCGCCCGCTATTGGTCTGCATCCTGCTGTGGGGATGTACCAGTATCCTCATCCTCTACGTACTCTGATCTCTGATCCATTGGTTGCGAACGGACACATGCAGGGGTACACTACGCAGAGGCGATTAGCACTCATGCATCGAGAGTGCTAAGATTGGAACAATTCCCTCGCGATGGTGTTGTAGACGATGAGTGCTCAACAGATGAGCGGGGGGTATGCAGCGATGAACGATGCAAGCACAGAGGGGGAGTCCGATGCCGCTGCGCGACAATGATCAACACGTCGCCTATCGCCTCACCTTCGGCTCTCTTCGGATGACGGGGCAGACGGACGCATGGCGCCCCGCACTCGAAGTCTACGAGACGGAGACGGCGCTCGTCGTGCGTGCGGAACTGGCGGGGATCGACGAGAACCATCTGCGCGTCGTGCTCGACAACGACACGCTGATGATTCAGGGCAAGCGGATGCCTGACGCACAGCGAGGCGCGGACGCGCCGGAACAGCGCTCGTACCATGAAATGGGTATCTCCTATGGTCCATTCAAAGCGCGTCTCTCGTTGCCGTTTCCCGTCGAACGGGACGGTGTTGAAGCGAATTACGAACACGGTTTACTGACGATTGTGCTCCCGCGTATCCAGCGCGTGCGCATGAAGGCGACGCGCGCGGCGGCTGTTGCGGACGGTGCGCCGGATGACGAGACAACCACTACCACTGGTGATCTGGGAAAGGATAGCGAATAAATGGCTGGCAAGAAGAAGCGAACAGAGGCCGCACCGACTGAAGATGAGAATGTGCAAGCCGAGGCGGCGGTTGCCGAGGTGACGGCAGCGGCGGAGAGCGAGACACCCGCGCCGATTGCGGTCAAGCGCCGCTCGCGGCGGGAGCGCATCGAAATTGGCACGCCCGCGCCGGATGACGAGCAGATGCCCGAGTCGGTGCCGATCCTGCCACTCCGCAATGCCGTCCTCTTCCCGATGACGGGGCTGCCACTCGAGGCGGCGCAGCCGCGCTCGCTCCGGCTGATCGACGCGGTCGTCAATGGCGACCGGCGCGTCGTCTTCGTCGCGCAGAAGGACAAGGAACTCGAGGGCGCGGGCCCGAAGGACCTCTATCACATCGGCACGTTAGGCGTGATCCAGCAGATGCTGCGGATGCCGGACGGTAATGTTCGCCTCGGCGTGCAGGGGTTGGAGCGCGTCCGCGTCGGCGACTACACGCAGGAGGAGCCGTACCTGCTGGCGAAGGTCGAGCGCATCCCTGAGACGGTCGTCGAGGGGCTGGAACTCCAGGCGTTCATGCGCAACACCGTCAAGCTCTTCGGTCAGTTGGTCGAACTGGTGCCCTACCTGAACGACGATCTCGTGACCGTCGCGGTCAATTTGGACGACCCGCGCCAACTCCTCTATCTCGTCGCGGGCACGCTGCGCATGGATGTCGAGCAGCGGCAGGAACTGCTGGAACTCGACGACATCGCCGCCAAGTTCCGCTGGCTGAACGGCTTCATCTCGAAGGAGTTGGAAGTCCTCGAACTGGGCAAGAAGTTGCAGGAGCAGGTGCAGGACGAGGTCGGCAAGAGTCAGCGCGAGTACTTCCTGCGCGAGCAGATGAAGGCGATCCAGAAGGAACTCGGCGAGGCGAACGACCAGGAGGCGGAAATTACGATGCTCCGCGAGAAATTGGAAGCCTCCGGGATGCCCGCCGACGCGCGTAAGGAGGCGGACCGCGAGCTCGACCGGCTGGCGAAACTGCCCCCGCAGGCGGCGGAATACGGCATCATCAAGACGTACCTCGACTGGATGACGAGCCTGCCGTGGAACATCTCCACCGAGGAGCCCATCGACATCGCCAAGGCGCGCAAGCAACTGAATGACGATCACTACGATCTGGAGAAGGTCAAGGAGCGCATTCTCGAATACCTCGCGGTGCGCAAGTTGAAGCAGGACCGCGCGGTGGACGGCGAGAAGATTCCCAACCGGGACCCGATCCTGCTCTTCGTCGGCCCTCCCGGTGTCGGCAAGACCTCGCTCGGCCAGAGCATCGCCACGGCGCTGGGGCGGAAGTTCACCCGCATGGCCCTCGGCGGCATGCGCGACGAGGCGGAGATTCGCGGCCACCGGCGCACTTACATCGGCGCGATGCCGGGGCGCATCCTCCAGTCGATCCGGCGGGCGGGCGCGAACGACCCGGTCTTCATCCTCGATGAGGTGGACAAGATCGGCTCGGACTGGCGCGGCGACCCGTCGTCGGCGCTGCTGGAAGTGCTCGACCCCGAGCAGAACAGCACCTTCCGCGACCATTA
>JBPCMC010000365.1:0-16565 GCA_051002645.1 Thermomicrobiales bacterium | reverse complement strand
GTCGAGGACGATCTGGCCCATGCCATCGCGCCAGGCTGCCTGCTCGTCGGCAGTGAGCGTGCAGGCAACCGGAATCTCGGTCGCCGTTCGGTCAGTTTCTCCGTGTGTCATCATCGCGATATCCTTTCTGCGCAATCTCCCGGATGCGTCTGCATCCACAATGGTGATACGATAAGACTTCAAGTGAACTTGAAGTCAAGGGGGAGAACCATGTCATCGTCGGACCTCACCATCACACAGGTCGCGCGGACCGCCGGGATCCGTCCCTCCGCGATCCGCTACTACGAAAGCATCGGCCTCCTGCCGGTCGCCGCGCGGGTGAATGGCAGGCGTCACTATGATGCGGACGTGTTACGGCGGCTGACGATTATCGCAGCGGCGCAGGGCATGGGTTTCACAATCGCGGAAATCGACCTGCTTTTCCACGGCTTCGACGCCGAGACGCCCGCGTCGGCACGCTGGCGAGCGCTCGCCGAGGAGAAACGCGCGTCCATCGATGCGCTCATCCGGAGCGCCGAAGGGATGAGACGGATGCTCGAAGTGGCGCTGCACTGCGACTGCCCGACGCTCGACATCTGCGCCGACGCGCTCGCAGCCTGCCCGCCCATGGCGTCGTGAATACGCTGACGCTCTTTGGGGCTGCTGCGGTGTCGGCCATGCTGGTCGCGTACGCGCTCGAACGACGTTCGGCGTGGTGGGTGCTGGTTTTCGCGGTCGCCTGCGCCCTCTCGTCACTCTACGGCTTCCTTGCCGGTACCTGGCCCTTCGGTGTGGTCGAGGGCGTCTGGGCGCTGGTCGCCCTGCGGCGCTGGCAGACGCGCCGGGAGAGATGAGGCGGCGGGGAATGACGCCATAGAATATGATATGTACGTAAACGTGCGATCTGCCGCGAGGAGCAAAGGGGCTTTGGATGACCACACCGGTCGCTTTGCTGCACTCCATTGACGCGGTCGCCCCCATCTGACGACGCACGAGGAGGACCGATGAGCGCGACGACACGCCCGAACGGGCAGCCGAATATCCGGGGCTTCCACGAACTGGACCGGCGGCAATTGATCTGGACCGTCGCGGGCGTCCTGCTCGGGCTCCTGCTCTCGTCGCTCGACCAGACGATTGTCGGCACCGCGCTACCAAAAATCATCGCGGACCTGCATGGCTTCAATCACTATTCGTGGGTGGTCACGGCCTATTTGCTCACCTCGACGACGGCGGTGCCGATCTTCGGCAAACTCTCGGACATCTTCGGGCGCAAGTGGATCTACATGAGCGGCATCATCGTCTTCCTCTTCGGCTCGATCCTCTGCGGCGCGGCGCAGTCGATGACGCAACTGATCGTCTTTCGTGGCTTGCAAGGAGTCGGCGGCGGCATCATGGCCGCCAACGCCTTCGCGATCATCGGCGACATCTTCCCGCCCGCGCAACGCGGCAAGTGGCAGGGCATCACGAGCAGCGTCTTCGGCCTCTCGTCGGTCGTCGGCCCCGCGCTCGGCGGCTGGATCACCGATACGTCGTCATGGCGGTGGGTGTTTTACATCAATATCCCCCTGGGCATCATCGCTCTCGCCGTCCTCGGCTTCGCCTTCCCCTACTTCCGGCCCAGCGGCATCAAGCGGGTCATCGACTGGGCGGGCGTCGCGACGCTGATCCTCGCTGTCGTGCCGCTGCTGCTCGCGCTGACCTGGGCGGGTGGCCAGTACAAATGGGGTTCGCCGCAGGTGATCGGGCTCCTACTCGTCGCCGTGATCATGTTCGCGGTCTTCGCGCTGGCGGAATCGCGCGCGGTAGAGCCGGTGCTGCCGCTCGAACTCTTCAAGAATCGCATCTTCGTCGTCGGCGCGGTGGTGATGTTCGTCACCGGCCTCGCCCTCTTCGGCGCGACGCTCTATATCCCGCTCTTCGTGCAGGGCGTGATCGGGCGTTCGGCGGCCAGTTCCGGCGCGATCCTCACGCCATTCATGCTCTCGCTGATCGTCGGCAGCACGACGAGCGGCCAACTGATCTCGCGGCGGGGCCGGTACAAGGTGAACGCGCTCGTCGGGACGGCGATCATGGTCGTCGGCATGACGCTGCTCTCGCGGATGGGCGTCGGCACGACGAACGGGACGGTGATCCGCAATATGATCGTCACGGGCTTCGGCACGGGCCTCACCTTCCCCGTCTTCACCATCGCCGTGCAAAATGCCTTCTCGATCACGCGCCTCGGCGTCGTGACCAGCGCGACGCAGTTCTTCCGCCAGATCGGTGGCACGCTCGGCACGGCGGTGATGGGGTCGCTGCTCACCAGCCGCTTCATCAACAGTTTCAACGCCAACCTTCCCCCGGATGTCGGTGCGGCCCTCCCGCCGTCGATCCTCAAAGGAGTCGAGAATCCGCAGGTGCTGGTGAGCGCGCAGACGCAGGAGCAACTGAAAGGCATCTTCGCGGCGGCCGGCCCGCAGGCGCAGACCTTCTATGCGACCTTTGTGGGCACCGTGCGGCAGGCGCTATCGGACGGCACGCACATCGTCTTCATCATCAGCGTCGCCGGCGCGATCATCGCCTTCGCCTCCACCTGGTTCCTGCAGGAAATCCCGCTTCGCAAGAGCAATCGCATCGAGGCGGGCGAGGAGACCGCGACGATGCCCGCCGTCGGGCAAGTGACCACCCGCGTCCCCGCCGGCGACCCACTCGCGCGCGAAGCCCCGGCGGGTGGGCGGGGAGATTAACTGGGTCTGCTTCGAGGGGTATCTCCTGCGCACCGGCGTCTTCACGCGCGCGAGGCCGCGCAGTCGATGAACGGCGCGGGCGCGAAGATCGTGCTCGACAATGCCGAGGCGAAGGCGGCCGGCGTCACCACGCAGATCAAGCAGGTCGGCAGCACGAGCCTTCTTGACGATGACCAACGTTGCGATTATCGTCCTTGCATTACTTCCTCTTTTTTCCGAAAGGTGACGTGCGTGCAGAGCCTGTACGATTCGTGTTACGCCAATCTTCAATCGCTAGTTGAATGGTCGGCTGCAAATCCGGGAGATCGCAACGAGGCTACAACGCGCCTGCTGCTCATCGACAGATTGTTCTTCGAGTGTTTGGGATGGGAGAAAGACGACAGAGAGATAATCCTTGAGGAGGCTTATGCGGGCGAGTATGCCGATTATGTATTTTCCGCGCCGCGCCGCATCCTCGTTGTCGAAGCGAAGAAGGAGGGACTTTCTTTTGAGCTCCCGTCAGGGCTTAGAGGAGTAGAATTCTCAATACGAACACTGATGCGTGATTATCCCGATTTGAGAGCGGCCATCAACCAAGCAGCGGGTTATTGTCAGTCTCGCGGGATCCCCTTCGGTGTCGTCTCTAATGGCCATCAAATCGTGTCCTTCATCGGTGCCCGCAATGATGGATTACCCCCGTTAGAAGGACGGGCACTCGTATTCGCATCGCTTGAGAAGATGGTGGAGAACTTTCTTCAGCTATGGCAGGCGCTGTCCAGGCACGGAATCGAAGAGAAGAATCTAGCCCGGCGGCTAATCGGTGGGACTCTCCCTGCAATCCCCCCGAAGCTTTCGGCGTCATTGGCGTACTATCCCGGCACAAAAAACAGGAACATCTACCAAGCGAACTTGCAAACAGTGAGCGAGGTTGTCCTAGAGGACATTGCGCGGGCGCCAGAAATAGAGCGGCAGTTTCTGGAGGATTGCTATTGTCGCAGCGGGGCTTTGTCGCAATATTCAATGCTGAGCAGAGAACTGCTCGAAGCGCGGTACGCCGCGCTGTTTGACACAGAGTCGCCGGGTCCTGCGGTAATACCAGCAACGAACAGAGATGGTCTCCATGCGGACCTCCTTTCAGAAGGGTTGAGTCGGCGACCAATCTTGCTGATAGGAGATGTTGGTGCAGGTAAAACGACGTTTATTCGGAACCTTATGGTCATTGATGCCCCACATGTGTTTGCTGCTGCCATTTCTCTCTATATTGATTTTGGCTCGCAAGCCACGCTCACTCGCCTTCAGGACTTTGTAGTCGAGGAATTAATCCGCCAATTACGGGACGCGCACGGCGTAGACGTTGAGGAGAACGGATTTGTACGTGCCGTATATCACGGTCAATTGCTCCGGTTCAGCAAGGGCATCTACGGTAGCCTGAAGGAAACGAACCCTGTCCGATACCAGGAGGAAGAGCTTAAATTCCTCGAAGGTAAGGTGACTGATCGCGCGCAATATATCAAAGACGCTTTGCAGCACATTGCTTATGGGCGAAGCAAGCAAGTTGTAATAGTGCTCGACAATGCCGATCAGAGGGAGGAGGAAATACAGCAACAAGTATTTCTCATTGCTCAAGAGATGGCGGCACAGTGGCCTGCATTAGTGTTCTTTGCCCTCCGCCCCGAGACGTTCCATCGATCAATGAGCAGTGGCGCACTCAGCGGCTACCATCCCAAGGCGTTTACAATCTCGCCGCCGCGAATGGATCTTGTTATCGAGCGACGCCTTCGCTTTGCTCTTAGGATAACGAGCGGCGACATTCCACTGCATTCGCTGAGTGATGAGATTCGGGTAAGATTGCGCAATCTTGAAGCGATCATTCATGTATTCCTTAACTCGATGGATCGCAGTGAAGCCATAATCGAATGTATCGACAACATCGCCTCTGGAAACGTTCGGTTGGGATTGGAGTTGGTGCAAGACTTTTTCGGCAGCGGCCATGTTAACACTGCAAAGATCGTCGAGATTTTTGAGGAGACGCATGACTATACTGTGCCTTTGCACGAGTTTCTACGTGCCGTCATATTCGGTGACAGCGAGTACTATACTCCTGAGCGCTCGCCGATTGTCAATATATTCGATATTGCCTCTCCTGATCTAAAAGAGCACTTCCTAATGTCGTTCTTACTCTCTATGTTGTCAGCGCCGCACAATGCAGGGGCTGAGGAAGGGTTTATCGAACTAGGAAATGTCTACGAGATGCTTCAGGGAGTCGGCTTTACGCCGGATCAGATCGATACCTGCATCGTTCGGGCACACAGCAAAAAGCTTCTTGAAACGGCCGCGAGACGAATCCCGCAACCGAATCGCCGAATGCCCCAAGCGGTAAGAGTCACCAGTTTAGGTGTATATCACCTGAAGCGACTTAGTCATCGCTTCTCGTATGTTGACGCAATCATCGTCGATACACCAATTCTCGATCCAGAAGCCAGGGCAACCATTCGCGATCCCCAACAGCATCTGCCGAGTCGGCTTGACCAGGCAAATGCCTTTCGGCTGTATCTCGATAAAGCGTGGGAAGCCGTAAAGCATGACGGCTCACTGTTCGATTGGCCAATGGTATCGAACCTCCTCCGAAAGGATCTGAACGTTGTGGCATATCAGGCGGAGAGGAGACGACTCAGATACCCCCCTAAACCAAGGGCTTGACATGTCCCGCCTTGGATGCGAGACTGTGCACATGGGTTGACTTAATTCTGGTCCCGCATGCCGAAGCACATGTAGTGCTTCGGTTTTGGTTTAACTCCGGTCGATTGCGCTGCTCGAACGTACTGTGCTGGCGTCGAGGCGGGGAACCCCCGCCTTTTTGGTTGGAAAGGGGAGCCATGCTATCTCTGCAGCGTCCAGTTAGCTGGCATCTTTCTTGGGGCGGCCACCGCCTCTATTTGATGACCTTGAGTATCTGCAACGATTGCACGACGGCTACGTTTCGGTCTCGTCAACATCGGGTATCGCCTCGCCTTCGCCTTCCGGCAAAAGCGAGCCCAAACGCTGGTAAACCGCGATAGGATAAACCGTGATGTTAGGGTAATAGGAGAATCGCGTGAATTGCCCCAATCCTTCGAACACACCTTGAAGGCCATCGAACATTCTCTCGAACCCCTCCTGGCTACCGGGCGATGAGGAGAGCACCTGGCTCAGAGCGGGCGCATCATCTTCCTTCGGCGGGATAGACGTAGTAAGGCCGAATATCGTTAGTGGCACATCTGGTTTCATGCCATACGAGAATAGAATATTCTCGATGTCAGCATCGAGGAAACATTCGCGCTTCAGATTGGCAAGCACGCGAAATCGCCGATTCCGCTCGTATGGCCGAATTTTAAGATCGAGGCGGTTCGGAAGCATTGTCGTCGTGAATGACGTTAGGAGTTTGATCATGTGGGGCGGAATCTGGTTGTTCTTTGCAAGGTCTTCGATGCGATCTTTGATCTGGTTTTCGAGGGCGCTTAGAGTGGCCCTCGCTACCACTCGTTGCTTTTCCTCCTTCATCTCTCTTACGAGGAGCTTAAGGCGCGAAATCTCGCTCTGCGCTTGCTGGTATTCGCTTGACTGCTTGTAGTTCTCTGATGCCATTTCATTGTAAGCATCCATGACCTCGTTCAGTCTGGGGAGCATATCACCGAATCGGCGATAATCGAAAAACTCGGCTCGTCCTTCTGCTGTAATGAATGCCGGGTGTTTAATCAAGCAGCGAATGCTTTCGTCGGAATAGTCTGACATCTGGACATCGGGACCGATGACCTGATTCACGTCCAGGAGTTGCTGTTTATCCTGCAAATATTCTTCTAACAGTGCTAGGAGATGGTGATGTGGTATACGCGACTCAGTAACGGTATTTCGGTCTTGCGAATCCCGTCCAAGGTCTGCGCGCACTGGTCCGGCTTGCAATCCACCCGATGCCTTCCGACCACGAGCATTCTCAACAGATTCCTTGATGTCTTGAAGAAGACCCTCATCAATCTGGCTGAAGAGCGACGCTGCTTTGCCCGCGTCGAAATAGATCAAGTCTCGAATGGGGACGGACGGCGGTTGTTCTTGGGTATCACTCATTCCCACTCTTCCTTCTTCGGGCTACCGCCGCCACGCTTGCCGTGCAAGAGGTGCGCTTCACGGACGATGTTAGTACGGCGCCTCCATGATCGTCGGCAAGCGCAGATCGGGTTTCGGGTCGGCATCCTCAGGAATGACATAGCCTCGCCACTTCCCATTGATGTTCTTCGTCGCTTCACCGATGGCGAAATACCCATCGCGCTCGACCTTGTACCAGTAAAAGAGATTCCCGTAGGCATCGAACATCGGGAAGTCGGGGTAAATGGGAGGGTCGGGGTATTCACTGAGAAGACCGAGCGCTTTTAGGATTCGCCGGTACTCGTCCATATCGGGAGCGATAAATCTCTCAAGGATCGGTTGGTTGCGTTCCCGAATAACCTGATAGCCGATCTGTTGCATCGCGCGCGGGAGATACGCGGGCGGGCTGAACCGGCCGGTTTCCCACTGGGCGACAACAGCGCGATTGACGCCGAGCCTATCCGCGAGTTGCTGCTGCGTGAGGGCGTAGTAATCACGCATCTCGCGCACTTGCGTTGCACTCATCCGGGTTGGTAGAGATAGCGAAACCATTTGGCCCTCCAAACGAGTATAAAGTGGTGAATCACTACGTTGTCGGTAGTGTAGTGATTCACCACTTACATGTCAAGGGGCCAGTTGAGAGGTGAGGACACAGAAGCCATTCTATCGCAACCAACGAGCGCCACCACTGTATACACGACTAATACGCGGCGCAGGGCGATCTCCTAACGCAAATCACGAAACGAGACGCAGGGATTATACCCCGCCGTTTACATGCCCACGCGGACGGAAAGGAGCGGATACGGCTATCAGAGCCTCGCGCGGCCCCGCATCGCCAGCACCCAGATGAGGGCGAGGATCACCGCGCCGATCAAGGAGCGGAACAATGGGACGCCATTGATCGTGTATTCCGGCGAGATGGTGAAGTGCAACACATGCCCGGCGATCCACGCCCCCAGCATCCCGAGGATCACCGCACCCACGAATCCGAGCGGGACGCGCGCGCCGACAATCGCCTCCGCGAACAAGCCGACGAGCAGCCCAATGAGCAGCAGGACCAGGAGCTCTTTCAGCGGTGGGACCGAGAGGGTGATCGTCGTATCTGCGATCCGGATCATCGGCTGTCGCTCCTTTCGTTGGCGGTTAGGCGTCAGGCGTCGCTGGAAGATTGGAGCCATCATAGCGTAAGAGCAGGCACACAGCGAACCAGCCAAGGGCAGGTTGTCACCCTGAAGATGAACACGACCGCCGGACGGGTACATGGCAACGCGCATTCTGGTTCATTGAGCCATGCGACATCGCAATCGAGATGGGCGAAGGATTGATCACCCTATCAACGTAAGCACCCCGATACTAGGATCACGATGCAGTGCTTCAATCTCCGCCTGGTGTGTACGCAGCATCAGCTCAATTTGATGCGTTGTACAATTTCCACTTCGTAGCCAGATAATCCGTGGAGGATACCCACGCATTACGCCGAAATCACCGAAGTCTGCGTCTTTCGTGACGATGGTGTAGTCGTTTGACCATGCATAGAGCCAAATCGCTTCGTCAGGCGCCGATCCCATCCCAAGGGTAGAGACGTGAGATGCATTCGGATACATATCTGCTAACCGTTGTACGAGACGCGGAGAAATATTCTGATCGAACAGCAATTTCATACATGTGCAACCAACATCTGCCGTTCGCGGTCCGCTGCGTAACTCAGGCTGGCCCGGATATCCTCCTCAGTCAGGTAGGGGAAATCGGCCAGGATCTCTTCATGGGTCATACCCGCCGCAAGGTATGAGAGCACATCATACACGGTAATTCGCATCCCGCGAATGCAGGGCTTGCCGCCACGCTTCCCCGGCTCAATGGTGATGATCGATTGATATGATGTGCTCATGTCGGGCTCCTATTCGGTCGCGAAACGATGCATAGTGTATCACCATGCCGGTATGATACGCCGCGATACGGTAGTCGTCGCGATTAACTGGAGCGCACATGTATACCTACATTAAGACGATGCCCACCGTTACGGATGTCGATGTACTCGTCTGCGGCGTCGGGTGCGCGGGTGTCGGCGCGGCGGTGGCAGCCGCCCGGATGGGCGCGCGGACGGTCGCGGTGGACCGGATGGGCTTCGCAGGCGGCTTCCTCAGGGCGGTCGTCGGCGCGGGGCTGGACGGGATGTTCGATGATACGACGGGCCGGGTAGTCGTCGGTGGCGTCGCGATGGAGATGGTCGAGCGGATGGGTATCTTCCGGGGCGACTGGCTCGCGACCCGCTTCAACCGCCACGCGGAGCAGGAATCGCTGCACGATCACCCCGAGCGCACGACGCTCCACTCCGACCCCGAGAAGTTCAAGCACGCGGCGGACGCGCTCCTGACGGAGGCGGGCGTCGCGCTCCGCTATCACACGCGGATCGTCGATGTCGTGCTGCGCGGCGAGCGGATCGAGGCGGTCATCGTCGCGGACAAGGGCGGGCTGACGGCGATCCGCGCGGCCATCGTCGTGGATTGCACGGGCGATGGCGATGTGGCGGCCTGGGCGGGCGCGCCCTTCGAGACATCATCTGTCGCGCAGCCGGGTAGTCTGCACTTCCGCATCGGCAATGTCGCGGCCACCTGGGAGTTGCGCGCCCGGATGAGCGAGGCGCTCGCCACGGCGCACCGGGAGGGGCGGCTCGGGAACTACGGCGGCCCGTGGCTGGCGGCCTTCGCGCCGAACGATCTCTACGTCAATGCCGTCCGCCTGACCGGGGGTGGGACGGACCCCGCCGCACTCACCGCGATGGAGATGCAGGGACGCGCCGACGCCTGGGCAATGTTCGCGGAATGGCAGGCGACGCTGCCGGAGTTTGCGGACGCGCATTTCATCACAAGCGGCCCGAACGCCGGGATGCGCGAGACGCGCCGCATCACCGGCCACGCCACGCTAACCGCCGATGACGTCCGAGCGGGGCAGCCGCAAGAGGATGCCATCGTGCGCGGCTGCTGGCCACTGGATCGCCACCCGCGCGGCGCCGAGGGGCATCATGTCGAGCCGCGCGTGCCCCCGTATGACATCGCTTACCGGACGCTCCTGCCCCACAGGGTCGAAAACCTGCTCGTTGCCGGGCGGTGCCACAGCGCGACGAGCGAGGCAGCCGCGTCGAGCCGCGTGACAATCACCGCGATGGGGATGGGTCAGGGCGCGGGCGTCGCGGCGGCGCTCGCCGCCCGGAACCGTATCTTCCCAGCATCCGTCGATAGTCGCAGCCTCCAACAGCACCTCCGCGATCAAGGCGCGCTCCTTGATTGACGCGCATGGCGATGGGCGAGTGACGGTAATGATCGTCAATCCCGCCTCGGGCGGTGGTCGGTGCGGGCGCGCATGGCCCGCGATCGAGCGGCGGTTGCACGCGGCTGGCGTCCCGTTTTCCGTCGTGACGACCGAACGACGCGGCGATGGGACCGCGCTCGCCCGTGCCGCCCTGCACGCCGGGGCGACGACGGTCGTCGCGGTGGGCGGCGACGGCACAGCGAACGAAGTGGTCAATGGCTTCTTCGAGGAAGAACGCCCGATCAATCCCACGGCCCGTTTCGGTTCTATCGGCGCGGGGACGGGCAACGATCTCTCCCGTGCGCTCGGCGTCGATCACGATGCCGCCATCGCGGCGCTCGGCCCCGACGGCATCACCGGGAACGTCGATCTCCTGCGCGTCCGCTTTACATTGTCGGATGGTCAGACGCGCGAGCGGTACGCACTCCTGCATGTCCTGATGGGCGTAGCCGGGGAGGGCGCGGCGGTCCAACTCGCGCCGCGTGTCAAGCGGTTTGGCCGTGGCGCATCGTATCTGCTCGGCGGGGCAATCGCGGCGCTCCGGCACTGGCCGCAACAGATCACCTATCGGCTCGATGACGGCTCGCCGCAGTCCGCGCGCATCGACGGCTTCGCGGTCGCCAATGGCGCATTTATGGGTGGCGGCCTCATCGTCGCGCCCGGCGCACGGCTCGACGACGGCCTCGCGGATGTGATCGTGGTCGGTGCGGTCGGGCGGGTGCGGTTGCTGACGCGCCTGATGCCCGGCCTGCGGGATGGCTCCTACCTGGCGCACCCGGCAGTCAGCCGATACGCCGCCCGGCAGATCTGCGTGAAGACAGCGGACCCGGTAGTATTGACGATTGACGGCGAGTTGGCGGGGCGCGCGCCAGCAGAGATCGCCCTCCTGCCGCACGCGCTCCCTATCGCTCTACCCCGACGATGACGACCGAAGGCGGATGATCTCTGCGATCGAGGGTCATGATGGAAGTTGAAGAGAATGTCGAGGTACGCAATGCAACACTGTGGACCGCCCGTCAAGGCAGCGGTCCGGCGCTCGTGCTTTGTCATGGCGGGCCTGGGTTGTGGGACTACCTCGCTCCCGTCGCAGCGATGGTCGATGACCTGGCGACGGTCTATCGCTACGACCAGCGTGCCTGTGGGCGATCATCAGGGGGGCCGCCGCATGATGTGGTCACCGCGATTGCCGATCTGGAGGCATTGCGGGCGCATTGGGAACTCACCGGGTGGATTGTGGCCGGGCATTCCTGGGGAGCGAGCCTGGCGCTCCTCTATTGCCTCGCACACCCGGCGCGGGCGCGCGGACTGATCTCTATCTCGGGCACCGGCATCGACCCGGCATGGCACGCCGAGTACAAGGCGAATCAGACAGCCCGGCTCGGTCCGCAAGGGCAGCAACGTCTCGCCGCGTTGCGAGCGCGCCAGACGCAGGCAACGGGCGCGGACTATACCGCGCTGGAGCGGGAGATGTGCGCGCTCGTGTGGGCGACCGACTTTGGGGATTGGACGCACGCTCATGAGCGCGCCCGACAACTCTTTGTCGCCGATCTCCTCCCGAACCATGAAGTGAATCGGCAACTCGGTACAGACGCGGGGCGCTGGATCGAGCACGATCGAATGGCGGCGCGTCTGGCCGACATGAACACGCCGACACTGATCGTGCATGGCGAGGCCGATCCGCGACCGACCTGGGCGGCTCGCCACCTCGCCGCGAGCATCCCGCACGGCCAACTGCGGACGATGCCTGCAGTTGGCCACTTGCCGTGGCTGGAGCAACCCGACCAGTTTGGCGCAATCCTCCGCGATTTTATTACCGGCTTGTCACAGCCTGGGGACTCAGCAGCGCGGTGACGTCCGGCACAGCGGTGTTTGCTATTGCAAACGGACGCGGGATAGGGTGCGAGCGAGCAGGTTCTCTCAGATTGAGAGCACCTGCCCGTTCTGCTACTGGGAATCAATCTACACATGAATCCCGAAGAGCGGTTCGCGCACGAAGTAGAGGAGGAAGACGACGGCGACAACATAGAGCGCCGGGTGGATCTTCCGCCACTCGCCCCGCACCAGCCGCAGGAAGGTGTAGAGGACGAAGCCCGCACCGATGCCGTTGGTAATGCTGTACGTGAGCGGGATGAGCAGGATCGTCACGAGTGCGGGCAGGCCCATGACGATATTGTTGAAGTCGATCCCCCCCGCGACGCGCTCCACGCCTTCTGCGCCGACGACGGTGCGCGGCGCGAGCACCCCACTCATCAGGAAGCCGACGAGGATCAGCGCCGGGGCGGTCGCCTGCGTCGGAACGACGCCGATGATCGGCCAGAACGGCATCGCCAGTAGGAAGAGCACGCCGGTCGTCACAGCGGTGAGCCCCGTGCGCCCGCCAATGCCGACGCCCGCGGCCGACTCGATATAGGTCGTCGCCGAGGACGCGCCCGCCACGCCGCCCGCCACTGCCGCGAGCGAGTCCACCAGCAGCGGCTTCTGCACATCCGGGAACTCGCCGTTTTCGTCCAGATAGCCCGCCATGCCGCCGACGCCGATCAGCGTGCCGACCATGTCGAAGAAGTCGCTCAGAAAGAGAGAGAGGATGACGAGCACGGCGGTGAGGAAGCCGAGTTTGGAGAAGAACCCGAAGGAGATGTGCCCGACGGTAGAGAAATCCGGCGCGGCGATCCATTTGGACGGCAATTTGGCGACGCCGGTGTCCTTGCCGTTGACGAACCAGAGATCGCCGCCGCTCGCATAGTTGGCGATCACGGCGATCACCGTCGCGCTGATGATGCCCCAGAGGAGCGCGCCGCGCACATTGCGCGCGAGCAGCGTGACCGTAATCAACAGGCCGAGGATGGCAATCGCGATCGGCCAGCCGACCAATTTGCCCATCGTCAGCGGCGTCCCCTGCCCCGGCACGACGATCCCCGCATCCACCAGGCCGATGAAGAGGATGAAGAAGCCGATGCCGACCGAGATCGCCCGCTTCAGTTCGACGGGGATCGCGTCCATCACCAGTTTGCGCAGCCCGGTGATGACGAGGATGAAGATGACGATGCCCTGCGCGACGATGACGCCCATCGCCTCCTGATAGGTCAACTTCTGCGCGCCTACCAATTGGAAGGCGACGACCGCGTTCAGCCCGAGCCCCGGTGCAAGCGCGAGGGCGCGATTGGTGTAGAGACCCATCAAGAGACAGAGCAGCCCGGCGACGAGGCAGGTTGCCGTCGTGATACCGGGCCGGAGCGCGGCGGGATTCGCCTGCGTCGTCGTGAGGATCGTCGGGTTCACGAAGATGATGTAGGCCATCACCATGAAGGTGGTCAGCCCCGCCAGCAGTTCCGTACCGACATTCGTGCGCCATGTGCTGAGATGGAAGAGCCGTTCCGCCCAATCCGCCGCCATACCCGACCCGGACCCCGTCTGCCGCACCATCTGCCCTGCCACGCGCGCCTCCCCATGCCTACGATGCACCGGCCGACAACCCCAGCGCTGCTGCGGCGGAATGAGAGCGGTGGCGTGCAGCAGCGCCGTTCCGACATGTCCCAGGCCCATAGACTACTATGAGCCGGCGTGTACGTATAGGGGAAAGGGACCCATGCGCGATGAAGAGTCCACAATCGCTCGTTCGATCCGTTCCTGCACCCTCCGCAGGGCATCGAGGAGTTCCGGTGGCGTGTCCACGCGGAAGGCAAATGGCAGACTGACGAGCGTGCGGGCCAACCAGTCGATGTCGGTCGCGGTGCAGCGCATCACGACTGCCCCGTTCTCTTCCGTCACCACGGCGAAGAGCGGCGCGACCGCTTGCCGGGCTTCCGCGAGCGATGTATCGAGCACGACCGCCACCGACCAGCGCGCCGGGAGGAGCGCGAGCGACTGCTGCACATAGGCGAGGCTATCGAAGTCGGCGGGGCGCGCGAACGGTGCCCCTTCCGGCGCTACATGCGTCACGCGGTCGAGTCGGAAGACGCGCACATCCGCGCGCAGGTGACAGTAGCCGACGATGTACCACGCTGCGTTCGTCAGATAAACCACCGCGTACGGATCGAACGCGCGGGTCGTCGGCGCGCCCTTCCAGTCCTGATAGGTCAATGTCGTCCGCTGTCCCTCGGCCGCCGCCGTGGCGAGCGCGAGTAGGGTTGCCGGCAATGGAACCGGCGGGCGCGGGGTATCCGGCAGCGGTGCATTCGGCCGGTCGAGGATGAGGGCACCGGCCAGGGCGCGGACCTGCACGCGCAGCGCATCCGGCAGCACGCGCTCGATCTTCGCCAGCGCGCCCTCGGTCGCCGGGGCCGCACCCGTCAGCCCGAAGCGACGCGCGAACAAGAGGCCAAGCGTCACCGCGAGCGCCTCATCGTTCGCCAGCATCAAGGGCGGCAACCGAAAACCGGGCCGCAACCGGTAGCCGCCGTGTCGCCCCGGTCGCGCCTCGACCGGGATACCCAGATCGCGCAGCATCGTGATGTAGTGGCGCACCGTGCGCACGTCCACCTCCAGTCGCGCGGCGAGATCAGCGCCGCTCACGCTGCCGCGCGTTTGCAGGACTTCGAGGACGGTGAGTACGCGAGTCGTCGGGTAATACATGCCAATCTCCACGGAATAGAGGACGGAATCTTTCCGCATAGCGTGCCATACTTGATACGAGCGGGCAATACCGCAACGCGATCATCAGGAATGGGGGAACGATGGCTACCGAGCAGACACACGCCGGCCCCCACGACTTCGACTTTCTTTTCGGCTCCTGGCATGTCGTCAATGAACGCTTGACATCACGCCTGACGAACGCGGATGAATGGGAGCGGTTCGAGGCGACCCACGAGTGCTGGCCGCTTCTCGGCGGCGCGGGTAATGGAGACCGCATGCGCGCAACGTGGCACGGGGTGGATTTCGAGGGCGTTTCGCTGCGCATATTCAATCCCGCAACCGAGCAATGGAGCATCTACTGGGTCGACAACGTCTCCTACGAATTGCAGCCGCCCGTGGTGGGGCGATTCGTCGATGGCGTGGGCGAATTCTACGGCGACGATCAGCACGAGGGTACGCCCGTGCTCGCCCGGTTCATCTGGTCCGGCATCACTGCAGATGCGGCGCGATGGGAGCAGGCATTCTCCACCGATCGCGGCGAGACGTGGGAGACGAATTGGATCATGACGTTCACACGCAGACAAGCGGCGTAGCGCATGGAGGAGATGTCAATGACTGCACAGGCAACCGTTTCATCTCTGGGCGATCTCGGCAATGTGCCGATGGCCTACACGCACGAATGGCGCGTCGCGGAGCCGAGGAAGGCGCTCATCCTACCGAGCGCGATCTTCAAGTGGTATCACGTCCACCGGGAAGGTGTCGCGATCCCCGCCGCGATGGACGCGGAAGCGCGGGCGGTGATCACCGACGCGATGGCGGACGGTAATTGGAATCCCGAATACGGCCTGAACTTCGCGCTCATCCACCTCAGCACCACGCACGCCTTCCTGATTAGCGGAGTCTGGCGGGGACATCAGGAGTTATGGGAGCGGATCTACTACAAGGAACTCTCGCCGCCCGGCCCATTCATGCGGGCCGATATGAGCGGGGAGGACTCGCCGGCGGCGTGCGTCTGGGAACTCGGCGTCATCTGCCACGAGCGGATGGCATGGCATCGCTACCTCTTCACCGAGCGCACCGAGGCGGACAAGTGCGCCTGGCTCGCGGATACCTACACGGGCCAAGTCTGACGGCTCCAGTCTGGAAGGACTTTATCCTCACATTTCTCTTACTCCCCCTCTCTATTGCTGACAAGCAATGGAGAGGGGGCTGGGGGGGTGAGGTTCTTACCGCGACTGGCCCATCCGCCGGAGTGCGGCGAGCACGCGCTCCTCAACGGTCATCCCGTCGGCCATTTCTGCATCGCGCAGGGCGGTATAGGCTTCGGTTGCGGAATAGCCGAGCGCTTGCAACGCCGCGATCACTTCGCTGCTCGAATCCTGTGCCGCCCCTCCGCCTCCGCCTGCGCTGACGGGGAGCGCGCCGCCGACCAGCGCATCCAGTTTGCCGCGCAGTTCGAGCACCAGTCGCGCCGCCGTCTTCTTGCCGATACCAGGGATGCGCGCGAGTGCGTCGATGTCTCCCGCCGCGATCGTCTGCATGACGACATCCGGCTCGCCAGAACCGCAGATATTCAGCGCGACCTTCGGCCCGACGCCCGTGACGCCGAGCAGCAGCCGAAAGAGGCCGAGTTCGGTCTCCGTCGTGAAGCCGTAGAGGGCCATTTGATCCTCGCGCAGATAGAGATGCGTGACGAGATGTACCGGCGTGCCGTCGCGCGGCAAGGCGGCGAGCGTCGTGTGCGACACGGCGATTTGCAGGGTGATCGGGCCGACCTCGAGCAGCACGGTATCCGGCAGTGCACCAACGACGACACCACGAACGGCGGCGAGCATCGCGCCTCCTATTCGCCCTGCGTGGGGCGGGCGTGTTGCATATCCC
>JBPCMC010000364.1:0-3401 GCA_051002645.1 Thermomicrobiales bacterium | reverse complement strand
GACAAATGGTGCGTAGATGGCATCGTGCGCTCCTTTGATCGGGTTTTCGCGTCAGCAACGAAATCCTACCAAAGAAGCGCACTTTCATAATTACTGCCGCTCACTCCGAGAATGCATAAGCCCTGCCTCCCCGTTCCCAGCCAATTGCCGCTCATTGCCGTTTTCGCATATACTTTTCCCCTGTAACCGGCAATGAGACCGATGCCCGCCGCATGAGCAGGACGGGGATGGGACCGACCGAACCGGCGCGTTTCATCGCGCCGGGATGAGGCGGAGGAGGCGTTCGATGGATCACGGTGGCGCGGATGGCCGCGACCGGCATGCGGACGAGGCGCGGCGACCGGAGAACGGCCACCTCCCCGATCCCGCCACGGACGCCGCGACTGCCGTACCCGCGCCTCCCGCCGAGGGACAGGCGACCGATCCACCGCCTGGGGCACGGCCGACGGAGGCCGGTTACCCAACGACGAATAGCCCGCCCGGCACGCCGATCCCTGCGGGCGACGCAGCCGCATCGTACTGGCCGGCGCGGGAACCATACGTCGCCGCCGCGACAACCGCACCACCCGAGCAGGAGTCGGCAACGCCCTGGGACGCGCCGGATCAACAGCCACCTGCTCCCTCCGACCGGTACGGCCCACCGACCACCCAAAACGCCGATGCTGCCTGGGCCTCATATTGGGCCGGGCAGGAGCAGTACGCGCCTCCCGCGCCAGCGACAGATAGCAGTGCGCCGCCGGACGTGCCGGTCGATACCCCCGCCGGCGCGGGCAGCCGGAGCAACGTACCCATCGGGCTCTTCATCGTCGCGGCGGCGGTGCTCGGCGGGGCGATCCTCGCCCTCGCGGGCTATCTGCTCTTCGGACGTTCCGGCACATCGAATGCGTCGCCGACCGCTGGGGTGGTAGCCGCGCCAACGACGACTCCGGCGACCGTCGCGCCGACCGTTGCCGCAACGCCCACGAGCGCGGCAGCAACTACCAGCGCGCCATCAGCTGCGGCGTCAACCGCGCGAGTGACCGCTCCCGTCAGCACGCCGACGAACGCGCCAAGCACCGCCACGCCAGCGGCGACGCCAGCCGCAGTAGCGACGCTGACAATCCCGATCATCCTGCCGCCAATCGCTTCGCTCGCCTCTGCGACACCCCCTGCCATCCCGGTCGTGCTGCTCCCGACGGCGGAACCGACGAGCGAGCCGCCCCTACCACCGGCGCCCGCACCCGCACCCGTCTTCATCCCGCTCGCGCCGGTCGTCAACAACCCGCCGCCACTGCCACCACAACCGACACCGGCCCCGACCACCATTCCCGCGCCGACCGTGCCGCCGCCACCGGCGCCGACGACGCCCCCCCAGGCAGTCGCGACACCAGTGCCAACGATCAGCGGACCGAAACCGGTGGCGACCGTACCGCCGGGATTCATCCCGCCGATTCAGCCTCGGCCGATCAAGACACCGATTGGCGGTTGAGTGCGGCGCGACCGGCGTTCCATCCACCGCCGGAACAGGGGTCGCGTGGCAAGGGTTTCTCGCTTGCTGTTGCTGGGGAAATCGCAGGGTTGGCGCGCAGGAGGAATTGACAGAAGCGGCGGCGCTCGGTAGGATACACGACATAATGTTGGCCCACGGGGAGCGCGATGCCCCAACGATTGACGCAGCGCATTAGGGGCATGTAGCGGCGTTGATCGAGGATTACTCGGCCGGGAAGCCGGGCAGTCGGGCGAAACAGGGGGAGGAAGGGAATCGTGAGGGGAGGGAATTCTCCAGCGCGCGCGCGGCGCGCTCATCGGTGCTATCTCCATGCGGAATCTGCTTCGGGCAGGGGCACGACGGGCCGCAATCTCACATTCCTCACCCCGTACATGAACCGGTTCATCCCGCCGGTCTTCCTCGTCACCGTCACTGCGGTCGTCCTGCTCGGCGGCGGTTTCTGGTCCGCTCCGGCGCTCGTTGACCCGGTCACCGGGCTACCCGCGCAGGCGCAGGCGGGGACCACGATCCTCCCGAATGGCGCCGTCGTCCCGGATCCGACCGCGACGAGCGACGGCACAGCGGTGGATGTGACCGTCTCCGTCCCCGGCGGGAGCACGACGACCGCGCTGCACAGTTCCGCCATCGACTCGACCTTCATCGGCTATCTCGCGCGGCCCGGCACGATCGTCACGACGATCCCGCAGCGCGTGAGCATCGTCCCCGCCCGGCGCGGCGATACGGTGGAGACGATCGCCGGCCGGATGAGTTCCACGCCCGCCGCCCTGATGTGGGCGAACGGGATCACCGACCCCACGCTCATCCTACCGGCCGGGCAGACAATCCGCGTGCCACCGCCCGGCACGATGCTCCACCAGATCAAAGAGACGGACTCGCTGGACGGCATCGCGCGCGCCTATCAAGTGAAGGTGCAAGCGATCACCGCGTATCAGGGCAATAACGTCCTCGAATCGTCGGATCTCGTCCCCGGCAACTTCCTCATCATCCCGACGACGAACCTGCCGATCCGGGATCATGTCGTCTTCTATCAACTGCGCGATGGGGACTCGCTCTCACGTATCTCGGCGCTCTATACACTCAACGACCCGGAAACCTTGCAATGGGCGAACAATCTCCCCAGCCTGGATACGGTGGTGAAGCCCGGACAAATCCTCGCCATCCCGCCGACGGACGGAGTGATCCATGTCGTCGAGATGGTGGACACGCAGCGGACCATCGACGACGCGGTGACGCAGATCGCCAAGAACTTCGCCTGTCGCGCGGTCCCCTGCAACGACCCACCCTCCGATCAGCGGGTGAACGACCTCGTCGGCAAGATCTTCGCCTTCGGCGGCAACCATCTGACACACGGCGGTAAGCTCGTCCTCGGGCAGGAGGTCGTTATCCCCGGCGGCATCCCCTATGTCGAGCCGCCGCCGGTGATCATCCCGCAGAATGTCCAAATCGATAACCCGAACACGCGCAGCAGTGGATCGGACACCGGTTACACTCCCCCCGTGCGGACGAGCAGCGCCGCGAGCGGTGGCAGCACGAGCAGCGGCACGGGAAGCGGGAATGGCGGCATCGTCCGCGTCGCGCAGCGCTACCTCGGCGCGTACCGCCAGCCGAGCGGCCTCCCCTGGGCATTCTGGTGCGAGAAATTCGTCGGCGATGTCGCGGACGGCGCGGGCGTCGGGCATTACCGCTACTCCACCGCGCTGGCGGATGCCTACTCCGGGCCGCTCTATCGCGGTCGCGCCCCGGCGGGCAGCCTCGTCTTCTTCGACTCCTCATGGAACTACGCCGGTCATGTCGGCATCGCAATGGGCGACGGCACGATGATCTCCGCCCTCTCCAACGGCGTGGTGCGGACGGCGTACGAAGGCTCCGGCGGCTACATGGGGTGGCGGCCGTTCTGACGCTTCCGTGGTGG
>JBPCMC010000363.1:0-8486 GCA_051002645.1 Thermomicrobiales bacterium | reverse complement strand
TTCCGCGCGCTCTTCGGCGGCAAAGTCGTCTCGAATCTCGGCGATTGGCTCGACATCCTCGCGCTGCTGACGCTGATCCTCTATCGCTGGAATCTCGGCCCGCTGGCGTGGGGCGCGTACCTGACGGCGTTCACGCTCCCCTATGCCGTCGTCGGGCCGGTGGCGGGTGTCTGGGTAGACCGCCTGCCGCGCCGCACGGTGATGATCGCCTGCGATCTGGCGCGGGCGGTCGTCGTGCTCGGCCTCGTCTGGGCGCCGAACCTCGCCGCTGTGCTCGTGCTCGTCACGATCAAGAGCACCTTCAGCACCTTCTTCAACCCGGCGGAGCAGGCGATGATCCGCTCGACTGTGCCGGATGACGATCTGGTGGCGGCGAACTCGCTCAACAAACTCTCCGACAACGGCGCGCGACTGCTCGGCCCCGGCCTCGGCGGGCTGATCCTCGCCGTCGCCGGACTGCGCGGCGCCTTCGTCGCGGACTCGATCAGTTTCCTGCTCTCCGCACTGATCCTCACCCGGCTGCCACGGATCGTCGCGCCCCCCACCGCCGCACAGATTACGCGGCGATTCTGGCCGGAGTTCCGCGCCGGCGTGACGCACATCGCGCGGCGGCAGGCGCTCATGATGGCAGTCGGCAGCATGGTCGCGGCGGCTTTCCTGATCCGCGCGACAGACACCATCGGTGTCGTCATCCTCAAGGACCTCGGCGTCACGGCGGGGCAACTCGGGCTCTCCTTCACCTGCCTCGGCGTCGGCTATGTCGCGGGTGCAATCGTCGTCGGCCAATGGGGGCACCGGGTCTCGCCGCTGCTCGTGATGGGTCTCGCCGTGCTCGAACTCGGCAGCCTGATGGCGATGATGGGAATGGCGGTCGTGCAGCAGATGAGCGGCGGGAGCGTCGCCTTCTTTGCCGCCTTCCCCTCCCGCCTTCTGCTCGGTATTGGCTTCGCGGCTGGTGGGGTGGCATACGGCGCGATTGTGCAGCGAGAGACGCCCGCCGACCTGATGGGTCGCGTATCCGCGACAACAGAAATGCTTATCACCGTGGTACCGCTCGCCGCGCCCTTCCTCGTCAGCCTGATCGCGGCCTGGCTCGGCGTCGGCTGGGCCTTCGCCATCGCGGGCGGCGGCCTGATGATCGTCGGCGCGGTCGTCGTCCTCGCGCGCGGCGTCCCGGTCGGCGTCGCCGAAGTAGCGCGTAACGAGTAACGAGTAACGAGAACACACGGCACCCACATATCGTTCAGTACCGGTGTCTCGATTCCTCCCCTTCCCCCGTGGGGAAGGGGTCGGGGGTTAGGGCCAGACCGGGACGTTAGACTCCTCCGGCGGAAGTCGCAGGGGCGAGAATCCCGCCGGTTTGTAGTTGCTCCTCCGCCTCAAGCGTCTCGTGCAGCGCCTCCGCAGGGGTGAATTGGCGCCCTTCGGCCATGTAAAACGCCGTATCGGGCGGTGGTGGCTCGGTAATCAGGCGCACGAAACGATCCCGCAGGCGGCGATTGGCCTCCGTGTAGCGGGTCTCCACCGCATCGGGGAGCGCCTCGTCCAGCCACGCCGCATAGCCGTACGTCCGCGCGACGTGATGGATGACGCGCCGGAGATTCCAGCCATCGTCCGGCGGCTGCCAGTCCCACTGGGCGGGGGTGAGGTGCGACGCGCGCGTGGTGAGCAGGCCGACGACGAGATCGATGCGCCACAGCCAGGCGGAGAGATCCGCCTCGGTCAGGGGGAGCGTATCGTCGTCGAGCGTCACCGCCGACGGCGCCCAGCCATCGGTCGGTACCGGCACGATGCCGTGGTCTTGCCAGGCGATCCACTGATCGATCTGGTTGAGGTGATCGAGGAGATGATCGAGCACCCGCCGCAGCACTTTGCGCGGCGTCATCGGATAGACGTACCCATCCCGCCCGCTGATCGGCACGATGCGGGTCGGGTCGTGCCGGGGCAATCGCTCCAGATGCGGGCGGGTCTTCGCGTAGCCGACCCGGATATGCGCGACCGGATCAATGGGCATCGGGGCGAGATTGAGCGCGAAGAATGCTTCGAGGTCCGCGACGCTCCGCAGCGCCCCGCTATCCACCTGCCCCGCGCGGACCCGTTCGATCGTGCGTTCAGAGGATGCGGCGAGTTGGGTCAACCATTGCTGCTGAATCGGCGAAGATGCCATCGGTGCTCCTCCTGTCATGCATGTACGTCGCCGCGAACACTACGCCTCCCCGCGCTTCGCGTCGCGCGAGCGTTGGAGCATGGCGACGCCGAACCAGCCCCAGTAGATGCGATGATGGACGATTAGACCCGCCTCGATCTCCATCACCTCGGCGATGTCCACCTGCTCGCCGTCCGGCATGGCGCGCGGGTATTCCCAGAAGAGCGTTTGACCGTCGCAGAGGGAGCGTCCGGTGCGGTACCAGCGGACGAGGTCGTTCGGTCGGCGGCGGGTCCCTTCCTCAAAGAAACGTCGGAGCGCCGCGTGACCGCGCAACACGCCGCCGTCGACATCATCGAGGAGCACGGGGATGAGCGGCGTTTCGAGGGTCGCATCGGGGGCATAGAGCGCGAGCAGCCCCGTAACATCGCCCGCCCGCGCCCGCTCATGCCATGCGTCGTAGATATAGGCGCATTGCGCCTGCCGTTCGTCGATCTTCGTAACCATCGTCCTGCTCCATTCGTTCGTGCCGCACCGTGTCAACTGGTACATTCCAAAGCGTACTCGCACTATTTGTATCTGTCCAATGCATTGATCCGATATTATCCATGCGTTAAACTGATGAAATGGAGATGATCGAAGTCGCGGCATTCATTGCTATCGTCGAGCATGGCGGATTCACACGGGCGGCGGAGGCGATCCATCTGTCGCAACCGGCGATGAGCCGCCGGATCGAACTGTTGGAGCATGAGTTGGGGACGCCGCTCTTCGAGCGCACGCATGGCGGGGCGCGGCTGACGGACGCGGGCGCCGCCTTCCTCCCCTATGCCCGCCAAGTACTCGCGGCCGCCCGCGACGGGAAGGAGGCCGTGGCCGCGCTCGAAGAGGCGGATGTGGGCGCGGTGACGCTCGCGCTCGTCGGCACATTGGCGGGTACGCGGCTGACGGCGCGGCTCGCGCGCTATCGCGCCGCGCACCCGCTCGTACGGCTCGTCCTCACGACGGGGCGCAGCCACGAGGTGAGCGCGCTGGTCCTCAATGGCGACGCGCACCTCGGTCTGCGTTATGACGAGGACAGGCATTCCAATCTTGTCTGCGTGCAGGTGCATGAGGAGCGGATGGTCGTCGTTGCCTCCACGCAACACGGGCCGAGCGGCGCGGGTCCATTCGCTCCAGAGGCGCTCGCCGGTCTCTCGTGGGTGGCCTTCCCCCGGGGCAAGGGGAGCGCCGAGGACCCGTACACGCGGCTCTTCGCGCGGCAACTGCACGCTGCGGGCCTGGACGAGGCGGAGATCATTGCCATCGACAGCCTGACCGCACAGAAGCGGCTCATCGAGGCGGGTTTTGGCATCGGCTCGCTGCCGATTAGCAGCATCGAGGAGGAGCAGCGGATGGGCACCCTGCGCATCCTCGATGTCCCGGCGCTGGCGACCGCTATCCCGATCGTGCGCATCCACCGCCGCACCGGGTATCTGAGCCACGCCGCCCGCGCGCTCTCCGCCATGCTCGCGGAGGCGTGGTAAAACCTCACCCCCAACCCCTTGCCATTGCGATGGAGAGGGGAGCAATACGGTTCACTTATTACTCGTTACTCGTTACTCGCTACTGCCTCCGGCTGCTCGCGGAGGGTGCGGACGGGCGAAAAAAAGACCCAGAGGAAGGCGGAGAACTGGCCGATAACGCCGATGACCAGCGTGGGGCGCAGGCCGATGGCGCCGCCGAGCGCGCCGCCGATCAGCGCGCCGATGGGGAGCGTGCCCCAGACGAGGAAGCGCATCGTCGCGTTCATCCGGCCGAGCAGATGGTCCGGCGTGATCGCCTGCCGCAGGCTGACCTGATTAATGTTGTAGATCGGGCTACCGAACGCGGCGGCGAACTGCGCGATCACGAGCAATGGCACCGCGAGCGTTGCCGGTCCATTCGCAACCGGAATGAGGATCATCCCAAAACAACCGAACAGGATGGAACTGACAATCGTCGGGCCGAGACCGATCCATCGCGCGACGCGCCCCGCAAGCAGCGCACCAGCCAGAAAGCCGATACTGCCGATCGCGAAGATGGCGCCGATGACACCCGCGCTCAACCCTAATTGTCGCGTGACGTAGAGGATATAGACCGCCTGCACGATGTTGCTGAAGAGATTGCCCGTGGCAGTGCAGCCCGCAATCGCACGCAGGAGCGGATTGCGGAAGACGACGCCCAAGCCCTCGCCAATATCCTTCCAGACCGTCTGCCGCTCGGCGCGCGGGGCGGACGCGGGCTCCGGCACGCGGACGAAGACGAGGAACAGGGCGGAGATCAGGAAGGAGGTCGCATCGACAATGATAGCCAGTGGCGCGGTGATCAGTTGCACCAGCCCGCCCGCAATGCCCGGCCCGACGATCTGCGCCGCCGACCGGCTGACTTCCAGTTTGCTGTTCCCCTCCACCAGTTGCGCGCGCCCGACGAGCGCAGGCAGGAACGATTGATAGGCGACATCGAAGAAGACGGTGAGGATGCCGACGAGGAAGGCGACTGCATAGAGCAGGCCGATGGTCAATGCGTCAAGCAGCGCCGCGAGCGGGATCGCCAGGAGCAGCACACCCCGCGCGCAGTCGGTGATCAGCAGGATCGGGCGGCGACGCAGGCGATCCACCCAGACGCCCGCGAAGAGGCCGACGAGCAGGAAGGGCGCGGTCTCGGCGGCAGAAAGGATGCCCATCTCCGCCGGGGTCGCGTGCAGGGTCAGCGCGGCGGTGAGCGGCAGGGCAAGCAGGGTGATCTGCGAGCCGAATTGGGAGATCGTCTGCCCCGTCCAGAGCCGCAAGAAATTCGCGTGCCGCCAGAGGCCGGTGACGCGTGTCGTCGATTCATTGAGCCTCGCCACACTTCGTCCTCGCTACGCCGTCAGGATCGCCACTGTTTCCACGTACCGCCGTCGCGCGCGAACCAGTCATGCGTCTGACCCGCGATTGACAGTGGGGCCGTTACAAGGAATGCCCGGATTGCCTCCGCGATGACGACGGGAAGTGGGCCATGATCCAGGATGAGAATGCCACTATGCGGCTGTCGTTCTCGCCACCGGGGAAGCCATTGCATCCATGCATCGTGCAGCGTACGAAAGTCGCGGCGGTTGTGCGTGATGAGAATGCTCCCCTGATCAGTCGCGAAGGCGAGTTGATCGGGGTCCCACGCACCAGTTCTGCGCTCATCGGTGGTCGTCCGCACAGAATGCCCGACGTGAGAGAGCAGTATGGCAATTTTCGGATTGACGTCCTCGTCGCAATACAATGAGACCATCAGTGAGCGCGATTAGCGGCAAGTCGATCATCAATCGCTTCCCGATGGCGTTGATAGAAGGCACGGGCCGCCTCGATTGCCTCGCGAGAAACCGCGTAATCGCGGGCTGCTTGCTCGATATCGTCACCGTATGCTGGCAGGCTGCCGATAATCGCCCAGACAGGATATCCGTTTTGCTCCACACGCAGGCGATATTCCGCGATGCCGGGGTTGCCGGGGTGCGGCTCGATATACTGCGCGATCAACGCATCGGCCCGCTCCTCGCCCGTCAATAGGCTGAGTCCGTTGCTATGCTGTCCGGGCTGCTCTTGCGCTGCTGATTCGGCCATCTCACCTCTCCCACACAACCGGCAACACCATCCCTCCGGCCTCGATGATCTATCATACCGCCCCTGTCCACCGCTGCCGACTGCCTGCTGCCCGCCATCTGTGTTACGCTGCACTGCAACGTGGCACGCTGACAGCGCGATAGAGGAGGGCGGCACCAATGCTCACCGGGATCGATCACCTCGTTATCCTCGTCCCCGATCTGGCGACCGGCATCCGCGACTATGAGGGCTTGGGCTTCACCGTGATACCGGGCGGCGAGCACCCCGGCGGCACGCACAATGCCCTGATCGCCTTCGCGGACGGCGCGTACATCGAACTAATCGCCTTCCAAAACCCGTCAGCGCCATCCGACCACCGCTGGCGCCGTTTCCTCGACGCGGGCGGCGGGTTGATCGACTTCGCCCTCGGCAGCACCGACCTCGCGGCGGATGTCGCCCGTCTCACCGCAGCGGGCCTCCCGTACACGCCGATGGACGGCGCGCGCTCCCGGCCGGACGGCGTGCAACTCCAGTGGCGCAGCGCCAGCGTCTCGCCCGCCGGGCAATTGCCCTTCATCATCGAGGATGTCACGCCGCGCGGCCTGCGTGTGCCGAGCGGCGCGGCGGTGCAGCACGCGAACGACGTGACGGGCGTCCTCAGCCTCACCATCGCCGTCGCCGACCTCGCCGCCGCGACGGCGCGATTCACCGCGCTCCTCGATGCCGCGCCGCTCATCGAGCGCGACAACCCGGAGTTGCGCGCCCGCGCCGCGACCTTCATCGTCGGCCAATACAGCATCGAACTGGCGCAACCGGCGGACGACCAAAGCCCCCTCGCCGCCCCGCTCGCGTCGCGCGGCGACGGCCCCTACAGCGCTTGCCTGACCGCCGACCCAGGCCCGACCGATCCACGCTGGCTCGACCCCGCAGCGGCGCACGGCGCGCGCGTGCAGATCGTCGCACCACGAGCGCGAGAATAGTCGGCAGTGGGCAGTGGGCAGTTGACAATAGAATCGCTCCGCGCAATGACAAATTCGCCACCCTCTGCTGCTCACTATCCACTGCCCACTGCCGACCGAGAGGAGCATCATGCCTACAACACCACTGACAGAAGAGATGATCGTCGCGGGCGCGTTCCAGGATGACCCGCAACTGATGGCGGACGGCAGCCAGGTGGCATACGTCGCGGCCTGCTACGGGCAGGAGGGCGACCATCCGGAAGGGACGATCTGGGTCGCGCCGACGGACGGCTCGGCGATGGCGCGGCAGTGGACCTTTGGCGGCGGGCGCGACGATCACCCGCGCTGGTCGCCCGACGGCCAGACGCTCGCCTTCCTCTCCGACCGCGCCACGCGGGGCACGAAGGCGCTTTACCGGATGCCTGCCGCTGGCGGGGAGGCGACGCAACTGATCGCGCGCAAGAAGAGCATCGAATCATTCGCGTGGTCGCCAGACGGCGCGCGCATCGCCTTCCTCGCACCCGACGACCCGACTGACGAGGACGAGCGGCGAGAGAAAGAGCGCGACGACGCCGATGTTTACGGCGAGCGGTGGCCCTATAACCGCCTGCACTTCCTCGACCTCGCCACCGGCGCGGTGACGACGCTGCCGACTGGCGATATGCACGTCTTCGAATGCGCCTGGTCGCCGGACGGCACGACCATCGCCTATTTCGCCCGCCTGACGCCCGAACTGGACGACGACCTCCGCGCCGCGATCTTCGCGATTTCAGCGCCCGGTGGCGCGCCACGGCGTGTATGCAATGCTGCGGGTGGGAGTAACCTCGCGTGGGGCGTGTCGGAGGCGATCGGTGATATGTTGGTCTTTGTCGCGCCGCACGAGCCGATGCCCCAGTCCTCATACACGATCTGGACCGTCTCGGCAGGCGGTGGCGAACCGACCGTCATCGGCCCTGCTGTGAACGATGCAGCGTCCGGGACCAATCTCCGCACCGCGCCGGAGCAGCCACGCATCACGATCGCGATAGCGAAGGGGTTGACGACCGAACTGGTCAACATCAACACACCGACCGGCCTTCCCGCCGTTTTCTGCACGCACCCGACCGGCGATCTCGGCGCGTTCGGAATCGCCATGCCGCCGCAGGCGACCGCACCAGTCGTCGCCGTTGCGCGGAGCGCCGGGGGTGAGCCGTCGGAACTCTGGGTCGGCGCACCGGATACCTTGCATCGCGTCAGCGATCATCATGCCGCGCTACGGGATGTGCGGTTCGGCAAGCAGGAACCCTTCTTCTGGACCGCGCCGGACGGGCTCGCGCTCGACGGCATCCTGATCCGCCCACCGGACGCGCCAGCGGGGCCGCTGCCGACGGTGATGCTCGTCCATGGTGGGCCGTATGGTCGCTCGGCGAATGGATTTCATCTGCGGCCCGGTGACTGGGGGCAGTGGCTGGCGACGCATGGCTACGCGGTACTGATGCCGAACTATCGGGGCGGCATGGGGCATGGCAACGCCTTCGCGACGATGGCGCGTGGCGCGGTCGGTGAGGGCGACTTCGGCGATGTGATGGCGATGGTGGACGCGGCAATCGCGCGCGGCATCGCGGACCCGGAGCGGCTCGGCATCGGTGGCTGGAGCCAGGGCGGTTTCATGACGGCATGGGCGGTGACGCAGACGAGCCGCTTCAGGGCGGGCGTGATTGGCGCGGGCGTTTCGGACTGGAACATGATGACGATGACGAGCGATATGCCGACCTTCGAGTCCGCCCTCGGCGGCGACCGCCCGTGGGACGGCCC
>JBPCMC010000362.1:0-3375 GCA_051002645.1 Thermomicrobiales bacterium | reverse complement strand
TGGGAGAATATCTCGGACGGCTACTTCAAGCGCGCCTCGGTCGGCGCCATTGCCGTTGCGGAGTCCGACCCGAACGTCATCTATGTCGGCATGGGCGAAGTCTCGATCCGTGGCAATGTCGCGCATGGGGACGGCGTCTACAAGTCTACCGACGCGGGCAAGACGTGGACGCATCTCGGACTGGCGGAGACGCGGCACATCGCCAAAATCCGCATCCATCCGCGCAACCCCGACCTCGTCTACGTCGCCGCCCTCGGCCACGCGCACGGGCCGAACAAGGAGCGCGGCGTCTATCGCTCGAAGGACGGCGGCGAGACCTGGGAGCAGGTGCTCTTCCGCAGCGAGACCGCCGGGGCGAGCGACCTCGTCATGGACCCGCATAACCCGCGCGTCCTCTACGCCTCCTTCTGGGAGGCGCGCCGCGAGGCGCACCAACTGGTCAGCGGCGGCGAGGGGAGCGGCATCTTCAAGTCCACCGACGGCGGCGATACATGGACGGAGATCACCCGCAACAGCGGCCTGCCGAAGGGCGTGCTCGGCAAGATCGGCCTCGCCGCCTCACCCGCTCGGCGCGACCGCGTCTGGGCGCTTGTCGAGGCGGAGGATGGCGCGGTCTTCCGTTCGGACAATGGCGGCGAGACGTGGGAGCGGCTTTCCGAAGACCGCAACCTCCGGCAGCGCGCCTGGTACTACATGCACATCTACGCCCACCCAACGAACCCGGAGACGCTCTGGGTGCTCAATGTCCCGGCCTTCAAATCCACCGACGGCGGCAAGACCTTCGCCCAATTCCCCATCCCGCACGGCGATAACCACGATCTCTGGATCGACCCGAAGAACCCCGACCGGATGATCCAGGGGAATGACGGCGGCGCGGCCGTCTCCTTCAACGGCGGCGAGACGTGGTCGACACTCTATAACCAGCCGACGGCGGAGTTTTATCACGTCATCACCGACGCGCAGGCGCCCTACGGGGTCTATGGCGCGCAGCAGGACAATACGACCATCGCCGCGACGAGCCGCTCCTCGATGGCGGCAATCCCGCAGTCGGAGTGGTTCGAGGTCGGCGGTGGCGAGAGCGGCTATATCGCCGTGCGGCCGGACGACCCGCACATCGTCTACGCGGGCAGTTACGGCGGCTCGATTACCCGCTTCGACCGGCGCACCGGTCAGCGACGCAATATCAACGTCTGGCCCGAGGCGCACCTCGGCTGGGGCGCGAAGGATGTCCGCTATCGCTTTAACTGGACCGCGCCGATCATGCTCTCGCCGCATGATCCGAACGTCCTGTACATCACCGGCAACCACGTCTTCCGCTCGACGGACGAGGGGAGCAGCTGGCAAGCGGTTTCGCCGGACCTGACGCGCAACGATGTATCGAAGCAGGACGCCTCCGGCGGGCCGATCACGAAGGACAACACGGGCGCGGAATATTACTGCACGATCTTCGCCTTCGCGGAGTCGCCCGTGCAGCGCGGCGTCCTCTGGGCCGGATCGGACGATGGGCTCGTCCACGTCTCCCGCGATAATGGCGCGAACTGGGAGAATGTCACGCCCAAGGATTTGCCGGAGTGGGCGCTCATCAGCATCATCGACGCCTCGCCACACGACCCGGCGACCGCCTACATCGCCGCGACGCGCTACAAGCACGACGACTTCCGCCCCTATCTCTACAAGACGAACGATTACGGTACATCATGGACGAAGATCACCGACGGCATCGCGAAGGACGACTTCACCCGCGTCATCCGCGAGGACCCGGCGCGACGCGGCCTCCTCTACGCGGGCACCGAGACGGGCGTTCACCTCTCCTATGACGACGGCGACCACTGGCAGCCGCTGCAACGGAACTTGCCCGTCGTGCCGATCCACGATTTGATCGTCAAGGACGCAGACCTGATCGCCGCGACACACGGCCGCTCCTTCTGGGTTCTGGACGATCTCACGCCGATCCGCCAGTTGACGGACGAGACAACCAAAGCGGCGTTCCAGTTGTTCCCGCCGCGCCCCACCATCCGCTTCGTCACCAATCGCGGCTTCTTCCGCCAGGCGACGCCCGGCAAGAACTACCAGATGACCGGCGCGACGATCCTCACCAAGACCCAGGAAAAGAAGGAAGACGGCGCAGTCGTCGAGCATTTCCTCGATGCCGGCTCCAACCCGCCGGACGGCGTGCTCGTCACCTATTACCTGAAGGAAACGCCGGGCACTCCGGTGACCCTCACCTTCCTCGACCGCGACGGCAACGAAATCAAGACCTTCAAGAGCGAAGAGAAGAAGCCGGATGCCAGAGACCAGAAGCCTGAATCGGAAAATGCCCAAGCCGACGCTCAGTCCTCAGTCCTTAGTCCTCAGTCCTTGCAACCCGGCATCAACCGCTTCACCTGGGATATGCGCTACGCCGATGCCGAGGGCATTGACGGCTTCTTCACGGCGGAAGGGAATTTGCCCGGCCCGATTGCCTCGCCCGGCGCCTATCAGGTGCGCCTGACCGTCGGTGATGAGACGCAGATACAGGAATTCGTGATTGCGAAAGACCCACGCGTGCAGGCGACGCAGGCGGACCTCGACGCGCAGTTCGACCTCCTCTGCCGCATCCGCGACACGATCAACGAGACGCACGGCACGATCAAGATGCTCCGCGCCGTCCGCTCGCAAGCGGAAGAGTGGGAGAAGCGCGCGAGCGGCGAGAAGGTCAACCCGGCGATTTCCGAGCACATCGCGACGCTCAAGGAGCGCCTCGCGCCGGTCGAGGAAGAACTGATCCAGACACAGGCGAAGGTCCGCTCCGACACCCTCAATTTCCCGGTCAAACTGAACTCGAAATTGGCAGCCGTCTTCGGCGCGGTCGCCGGTTCCGACGCGGCCCCGACCAAACAGGAGACCGAAGTCTACGAAAGCCTCGCCAGCCGGGCAGGGACGCACCGGGCAACTGTGGATGAGATCGTCGCGCGCGACGTCGCAGCCCTGAACACGATGATCCGCGACGCGCAAATCCCGGCAATCGTCCCGCGCGAGAGCACCACGAAAGGATAGGGGAACGAAACCGCCAAGACGCCAAGGACGCCAAGAAACGCGAAGATGATAATTCTTTTCTCTCTTTCCCTCTTGGTGTCCTTAGCGCCTTGGCGGTTCAGACTCAGCGTTGACCATCCGGTCAGAGAGGAACAGGCATGGTACAGATGCGCGACGCGGAGACGCTCGGGGACCTCTCGCGGGCGATCTTCCGCGCGGCGGGAGCGACAGCGGAGAATGCCGAAGGGGTGACACGATCGCTGATCGGCGCGAACCTCGCCGGGCATGACTCACACGGGGTGATCCGCATCCCGAGTTACATCGAGGACATCAACAACGGCAAACTGCGGCCCGCCAATG
>JBPCMC010000361.1:0-11683 GCA_051002645.1 Thermomicrobiales bacterium | reverse complement strand
ATCATCAGGTCGCGCCCGAACTCGACGATCACCGCTTCCTTGTAGCCGAAATAGTTGAAGAAGGTGCCCCGGCTGACGTCCGCCGCGTCGGCGATGTCGTCGATGGAGGTGTTGTAGAAGCCCTGGGTGTTGAAGAGCTCGACCGCACGGTTGATGATCGCCGAGCGAGTCTGGAGTTTCTTCCGCTCCCGTAGGGAGGGCCGGGGAAAGGTCCCGCGTCGTGTGCTTGTCTGATACATTCCTCTTCCTCCTCCCGCATTGCCCGCCAATGCCGCGCGACCGGGCGATGCGTCTGCCCCGATGGGGCCGAAAAATCGTTGGCACAGTCCCTGAGACAAACAAAAACCCGACCTGCGCCTCGTGCTGCCGGCCGGGTTCACCACTCACTCCCCGGGCGCCGAGGTGACCACATTACAGGCGCCGGATCATCGCTTCCTACTTGTACAAACAAAGTCCCTGCTCGAAACGTGTCACGTAATACGAAAACTGACCGGAGATAGATCACTACATCATGATCGAAACGCGGGAACCGCGACGCTTTCTCTCTCGCACATCCTCCCTACAAAAAAACCGACCCATGCAGAACGCACGGCCGGTTTCACCATTTGCTCCCCACGCGCCGAGGTGACCAGGTTGCAGGCGCGGGATCATCACATCCAAGGACTATTGATTGATACTGTACTCGATGAAAATACTGGTGTCAACTGCTAGCCTGCACTTGAAGCCCTTTTGATACTTTGCTACAGAAAGTTTGCGCCATAAAGTTGTATAGATTTGCTGAGAATTGTCTGTTTTCTCGATCTCACGGCTTTTAAGTACACGAACATTCGTTCCAAATCAAGGGGGCAGACATGGACGGAGCGCACGAGCATGTCTCGCTGCATGTGGAGATCGAGCAACTGCGCGCCATCCTCCGGGGTCTGGCGTCGGACGACCAGACCGAGCAGCAGGCGGCGGCCACGCAAGCGACCGATGTAGCGCGGGTGGCGGCGGTACTGATCCGCGCGGTCGAGACGCAGCAGTCATTGGAGCGCGGGAATGATACGGAGACGGAGAGCGCGCTGACGGCGATGCTGCGGCGCTCGCTGGACGCGATGACGCGCGAGGAAGCGGCGGCGCGCACGGCAGCGGAGCAGCGGGAATGAAGCGTCGCCACACGGAAGGGAAAACGGGGGGCTTGCAATGCAATCGCCATTTCGCACACCGGTCGGGCGTTTGACCCGACCGCGATACCGGCGGCAGCGCGACAGCGCGCCGGTCGTGCCGGGCCGCGCGCCGCGCCCGGAAGTCGCACTGTATATCGAGGAGGCCGTCACGCGGCGGCTGGTGGAGGACGTCATCGACGAGGTCCGCGACATGCGCGACCGGATGATGAACCTCCTTTTTCTGATTGCCGGGAGCGTCCTGATCGACGTGCTGACGCGGATCGGGGGGCGCTGATGCTACACCTCTTCGACTCGCACGATGATTCGGCGGCGACGGACGCATCGCGGGACGAGCGCGCCTTCCGCTGGCCGTTGCATGACATCGGGGCATTCTCACAGACGGTCTGGCCGGAGACGGCGCTGCGGCCCTACCAACTGGGGCCCGCGCGGGCGATCGTCCATTCCGCGCTTGCCGGTGATGGCGCGTCCTTCGCAGTCGTCTTCGCGCGGCAGGCGGGCAAGGATGAACTGCTGGCGCAGGTGATCGCCTTTCTGCTCATCCGCAGGCAGCGGCGGGGCGGGGAAATCGTCGTCGCCGCGCCATCGCTCGTCCCGCAGGGGCAGATCACCCTCCGGCGCATCGCGGACCGGCTGGCGTCCGCCGCGCTCTTCGCGCCGGAGGTCGAGATGGAGGGCGGGCACATCGTCCGCGTTGGGCGGGCGGCGGTGCGTTTCGTCTCGGCGGGGCCGATGGCGCAGGCGCGCGGCGCGACCGCCTCCCTGCTGCTCGTCGCCAACGAAGCGCAGGACATCGAGCCGGAGCGGTGGGACGCCGTCTTCGACCCGATGGGCGCGAGCACCGACGCCACCACCGTCTTCGCCGGCACCGTCTGGACGCGCAACACCCTGCTGGCACGCCAAATGAGCGCTTGCGCGAGGACTGAGGACTCAGGACTGAGGACTGAGCGATCCGCTCCCAACTCAGTCCTCATGCCGCCCAAAGGGCACCCGCAGTCCTCAGTCCTGTTCCGCGCCGATTGGCGCGCGGTGGCGCGGGAAGTGCCGGCGTACGGGGCGCGGGTGCGGCGGCGGATGGCGGAGTTGGGCGAGGGGCATCCGTTCATCCGCACGGAATATTGCCTCCAGCCGCTCGATGAGGCGGGGATGCTCTTCGACGCGGGGAAACAGGCGCAGATGCGCGGCACCCACCCCCGCCAGCGACGTGCGGCGTTGGGCAGCGATGCGCAGTACGCGCTCCTGCTCGATGTCGCGGGCGAGGCCGAGGAAGCGGGCGCGCAGGCCGCAACCGGGCGGCACGGCTTCATCACCCCGCACGAGACGCGGCGGGACAGCACCGCCCTCACCGTCGTGGAGGTCGTGCCTCCCGACCTGGGCAATCTCTCGCTCGTGCCGCGCCGCTGGCAGCGGCAGTTGCCGGCCTACCGCGTAGTGGACCGCCGCGTCTGGACGGGCGCGAATCACGTCATCCTGGCGGAGGAGATTGTCGACCTCGCGCAGCGCGTCTGGGCGACTCCCACCTGCGCCCATCTCGTCGTGGACGCGACGGGGATCGGGCACGGGCTGGCGGCGATGCTCCGCGCGGCGCTGCCACCCGAGGCGGTGACGCCCTTCCTCTTCACGGCGGCGAGCAAGAGCGACCTCGGCTGGCGGCTCCTCGCGGCGATCGCGGCGGGCCGCTACCAGGAATACCTCGATGATGGCGCGGACGATACGCGCTGGTTCTGGCGGCAGGTGGCCGCCTGCACCTTCACCGTCCGCCCCGGTGTCGGGCGGCAAATGGCGTGGAGCGTCCCGGACCCCGAGACGCACGACGACCTCCTGATGAGCGCCGCCCTCGTCGGCGCCCTCGACGATCACGACTTCCGGAGCCGCATCGCACGCGGAAGGACTGAGGACGGAGGACTGAGTGTTCTCGTTCCCTGACTCATTCCTCAGTCCTCAGTACTTAGTCCTCGCTTGAAAGGGGGTGATCGCAGCACAAAACCGGTGATGCCAACAATGCAGCGGAGACAGAACAAGCGTGGGGCGGCAACGAGCCGCCCCATTTTGTATCCCCGAAGGAGGGCGGTATGGACGAGATCATGGTGGCGGAGGCGCAGTCTGCCCAGGGGGCGCCCGCGCCCTCGCATGTCACGGAGATCGGTGGTGCGGCGACGGCGGAGGCGGGCACCGGGGGCGCGACGCAGTACGCCGTGCTGAACGACGCGGAGCGGGAGGCATTGCGCGCGACGCTTGCGGCGGCCCACCCGGACGCGATCCCGGAGTTGATCGGCGGCGAGACAGTCGGCGCAATCGTCGCCAGTCTGGAAACGGCGAAGGCCGCCTACCAGCGCACGGTCGAGCGGACGAAGGCGGCGCTACCCGTCGCCGCCGGTGGCGGTGGTCGCCCCGTCGGCGTGGACGTCCGCACTCTCTCCCCGCTGGCGAAAATTTCGATGGGATTGAAGGGGCAGTAGGCAGTGGGCAGTGGGCAGTGGACAGTGGGCAGTCGGGGGAGCAAGAAATAGTGACGCGAAGCGTCTCCCGATTTCAACCGCCCACTGTCCACTGCCCACTCGAAGCGACTGAAAGGAGCGAACGATGGCAGTGACACTGGCACAGGCGAGTTTGTTGACGAACAGTATGCTGATCCGGGGGGTGATCGAGACAGTGGTGTCGGAGTCGGCGGTGCTCAACTACCTGCCGTTCATGGAGGTGGTCGGCTCCTCGCTCGCCTTCCCGCAGGAGACGGCGCTGCCGTCGGTGGCGTTCAACGCGGTCGGTGGCGCCTGGGCGGAGAGCGCGCCGACCTTCAATCCGACGACGGAGACGTTGAAGATTCTCGGCGGCGACGCGGACGTGGACAATTACCTCGAACGGTCGTTCACGCAGGAGAACGACATCCAGGCGGTCATCCTCCACGAGAAGGCGAAGGCGGTCGCCTATCAGTTCAATTCGTCCTTCTTCGTCGGCGACACGGGCGTCGATGCGAACTCCTTCGATGGCATCGACAAGCGGATCGCCGCCGCAGCCACCGCACAAACGATCACTGCCGGGGCGAACGGCGCGGCGCTCACCATGCCGATGCTCGATCAGTTGATCGACGCGGTGAAGCCGGGGCGACCGGATGTCCTCTTCATGAGCCGCCGCAGTCGCCGCAACCTCAATCAGTTGCGACGCAGCGCCGGGAACATTCTGCAGTCCGACCTCGACCAGTTTGGCCGGATGGTTCTGTACTATGACGGCATCCCCGTCGAGATCGACGACAACATCCCGGATAGCAAGGCGGTCGGGACGAGTGGCAACATCTGCTCGACGGTCTACGCGCTCAAGTTCGGCTGGAATGTCGGCGTGATGGGCATCCACTCCGGCGGTATCCAGGTGGACCGCATCGGCTCGCTGGAAACCAAAGACGCGAGCCGGAACCGGGTCAAATGGTACTGCTCGATCGCGCTGATGAACCCCATCGGCACGGCGCGACTGATCGGCGTGAACGGGAGTTAGCCCACCCCCGACCCCTCCCGACACGGGAGGGGAGACAATGCTTCCCCTTCCTCCTGACCATGCTGACCAAATGATGCCTGCACCTATGGGAAGGGGGTTGGGGCAGCAGGGTACCTACTCTTGATGTTGGAGGGCGAGGCTGGCGACGAGGATTCGAACCTCGGAACTTCTGGTCATGCCAGACGTGACAAACCCTACCACTACGTACCCAGCCTCACCCTATTCATCCTATCACGAACCATCCTTCACGTAAGGAGAATTTCATGGTTTCTCCGTTTCTCTCCGTCGTGACGGCGGGTGTTGGGTCATCCGCGAACGCGGCGATTGCGGGGGCGCACCGGGCGGCGTGGCATACGGCGGACGACGATGTGCGGCTGCAACGGTACCGGCGCTTCGTGGACTTCGATAATGGCAAGCACGATGTCGGGCGGCTCGGCTTCGGGCAGGCGCCGGTCGTCGCGAATTACGCGCGGGTCTTTGTGCGGAAAGGGGCGAGTTATCTCTTCCCCGAGCCGGTAGTTGTCGCCGTAGATGCGCCTGATGATTCGCCCCCTGCGGCGACGGTGAGGGCGCGGATCGAGGCGGTGCTGCTGCATGTGGCGCGCGAGAATGACCTCGCGGCGGCGGATCTCGCCACGGCCATCGACGCGGGCGTACTCGGCGATGGCGCATTCAAGGTAACCTGGCAAGCAGTGGGCGGTGAGCAGTTTGCAGTGGGCAGCGGCGCGATCTCCTCTCTGCCCACTGCCCACCGCTCACTGCCCACCGGTCAGGTCCGCATCGTGCCGGTGGATGTGCAGACGCTCTTCGTCGAGTCCGCGCCGGACGATGTGCGGCGGATGTGGGCGGTGCGGCAGGTACGCGTCGTGCCCCGGACGG
Source organism: Thermomicrobiales bacterium (assembly GCA_051002645.1). Classification (GTDB taxonomy): domain Bacteria; phylum Chloroflexota; class Chloroflexia; order Thermomicrobiales; family JALYUS01; genus JALYUS01. The sequence goes on along the minus strand of JBPCMC010000361.1, from coordinate 6,155 downwards.
CGGCGGAGGTGACGTACAACGTCGCGCTGATCGCGGGGACGACCGAGAACGTCACCGTCGTGGAGGAGTGGAGCGACGCGGCCTACCGCGTGCTCGTGGACGATGTGCCGATCCATGACGGGCCGAATCCGTACGGCTTCATCCCCTATGTGATCTTCCCGAACACGCCCCGGCCGCACGAGTTCTGGGGTGTCTCGGATTTGGCGGACATCCTCGAAGTGAACCGGGCGCTGGATCGCCGTCTCTCCATCCTCGCGCAAATCCTCGAACTCTCTGGCAACCCGGTGACGGTGCTGGAGAATGTGACCGGCGCGCAGGGCGTCAATGTCGCGCCCGGCGCATTGTGGGAGTTGCCGGAGAACTCGAAGGCGTACCTGCTGGACCTGTTGGCGGGCGGCTCGGTCGATCAGCACCTCCGCTATATCGAGGCGCTCTACCGGATCATGGACGATCTCGGCGAGATGCCGCGCATGAGTTTCGGCGAGTCCGGCCAGGCGCGCAGCGGCATCGCCCTCACGGTGCAGTTGCAGCCTGTCGTGCAGAAGACGAACCGCAAGCGGCTAATTTGGGGCGCCGCCATCGAGCGCCGCGCGGCCCTCTCCCTCCGGCTCCTCCTCCAACACCACGCCCTCGACCTCGGCCCCTACACCCTCGACGAGTTCCCCCTCCGCGCCGTCTGGGCGCCCATTCTTCCAGTGGGCAGTGGGCAGTGAACGGTGGGCAGTGATGCGGGCCTCGATTTGCCCGCTGCTCACTGCTCACTGCTCACTGCCCACCGCGTAACCGAAGGGAGCGACGCATGGCATATACCCGGCTCGATCTGCGCAATCTGGTGCGGCGGGAGGTGCAGGATACCGGCTCGCCGCCGCTCTGGAGCGACACGCAACTGAACGATGATCTCCAGGCGGCTTTTCAGGCGTACTCGCAGTACTTCCCGTATCCGACGGTGGCGGCGTTCTCCAGTGGGGCGAATCAGACAGTGCTGCTCCTCGGCGGGGCGGTGTTCGGCGTCTCGGCGGTGATCGTCGATGGCGTGACGGTGCCGCAGGTGCCCGATCAGGCGACCTTGTTCGAGCCCGCTTTCCGCAATCAAGTGTCGCAGACAGTCGTGCAGCCGGTGACGCCCTACGGGGCGGCCGCGACACACGGGCAGGCATGGGCCTTCTTCGATCAGTCGGTCAACTTCCGCTACGGTCTGGCGGCGGGCCGCACGATCACCGTCGCCTCGCTCTCCTGGCACATCCTGCCGAGTGACGATGTGACCGCCGTCACCATCCCCGATGCGGATATCGAATTGCCCGTGCTCTACGCCTGCGACCGGCTCGTCCGCTCGGCCCATACCGACGCGGTGAAGCGGGGCGCACCCGGCGCATGGGCCGACGCCCGCGACGATGGCGGCTATCTCCTGCGCTACAGCACCGCCGTCTGGATGCGCCGCGATCACGTCGTCAGCCGCACGGTGCAGGCGTTGCAGTAACGAGTAACAAGTCGAAAGTAACAAGTAACAAGAAGGCTCCATCCGGCCACTTGTTACTTTCGACTTGTTACTCCGAGCGACTGAAAGGAGCGAGGCTATGGCGCAGACGCATGACATCCTGCTCGATGGGGCCGGGTATATGATCGTGCCGGGCAGTTACGCGTACGCGGTGGCGGGCGCGCAGGCCGTGGCGGTGCGGGCCGGGATTCCCTCGTTCGCGCAGGCATACGCGGGGAGCCAACGTTCCCCGGCGGTGATCGACCGCGACGCCGCGCGCTGGACGGCGGTGGGGATGCGGCCCGTACCCGGGGGGCTTGGCGACGAGCCGGGGCGGCTGATCCTGGCGGCGGGCGAAGTCTCCCCGACGCTCAGTGTGAGCGCCTTCGACGCGAATTCGCAGGCGGTCATCTACGGCGGAGAGGTCTACTTCTCGCAAGGCTCGTCGCTCTATAAGGTTGTGCGCGCGAGCGGCAACTGGAGTGCCATTACCCTCATCGGCGCGGCGGCGGGCATCATCACGAGCATGGCGGTTATCGACAACCTCCTCACCATGGCGTGCGTGCCCCCGGCAACGACGATGAGCAACTACGCGGGCTCGGGCGCGATCGCCAATGCTCCGGCGGTGCCGGCGGCGACAATCTGGCCGTACGCGCAAGGTATCTGGCGCAGCAAGGGGAACGATCCGACGACGATCAGCGGCAGCATCGACGGCGGCGCGACCTGGACGCAGTGGCAACTCGATTCTGCGGTGCGCTCCGTCGTGCCGTGGCGCGGGCGGTCGACGGGCGGCGGCGTGATGCTGATTGCCACGAACTTCATGCTCTGGGAACTGGCCGGGCAATGGGCGGGCTCGCCCGCCATCTTCAGCGGCACCGTCAGCCCGCTCTACACCGGTCTTGGCGGCGGCAACCCGGACGACTTCAAGTGGCTTATCGAGTTTAACGGCCTCGTCTATACGTGGTACGCCGGGAGCGTCTATCGCTGGGATGTCGTGCGGCTGGAGCCGGTGCCGGGCGCGCCGCGCGGCGTGACGAACGGAGGCTGCGTCGCCGGTGGCACGCTCTGCGTCTCCGCCTCCGACCCGGCGACCGGATATACGACGATCAGTTGCTACGACGGCCTGCGCTGGTTCAATCTCATGCGCGGCAACAGCCGGCTCTGGGCGAACCTCGCGGGGACGAACGGCATCATCGGCGACGGACATTTGCTCGCCTTCGCGCCGGGCAGCGCGATCCTCTCGCGCTGGGCATTGCCGGTTTCCGGCTTCGCCGCGACGCCCGCGACGAGCGGTACGGTCACGGTCGGCCCGCTTGACGGCGGGCAGGGCGATGCGATCAAGACATGGACGCGGGTCGTCATCGACTGGTCGCTCGCCCTCCAACCGAGCCAGATCGCGCCAGCAGCGAATCCGGGCGGCACGCTGCTCGTCGAGACGAGTGTTGATGATGGTTTCACATGGACGACGCAGGGCACCGTCACCGTCGCGGCGGGCGCGACGAGCAAGCAGGAGGCGGTCGCGCTCGGCGCGGCTGGTCTCGAAGCGCAACGGCTGCTCACCCGCGTGACGTGGACGCCGACGAGCGCGTACGCGGCCTTCCAGATCGACGGCATCTGGGCCGCCGGTTGGACGATTGCCGACGCGCCGCACCGCGAGACGTGGACGATGAAACTGAAGGTGACGGACAAACTCGTCACCCGCGACGGCTCGGTGGACGGCCGCTCCGGTGAGACGATGCTTCAGGCGCTCCGCTCGCTCGCGCAGACCGGGCGGACGGCGACCTTCCACGACCTCGATGACGACCTCACGCCCACGGCACGCACCGTCCGCGTCGCGGAGTTGAAGGAGACAGAACGCAAAGGCGACGGCACGCATTTCCTCGAATCGCATGTTGCGCTGACGCTCACCGCCGTCGCATAAGGACTGAGGACTGAGTGCGGGGAAGTGCTGAGTGCTGAGTGCTGAGAGGAGAGTAACACGTAGCAAGCAACAAGAACGGGCGCGTGCCTCGTTACTTCTCAGTCCTCAGTCCTCAGTCCTTCTCATTGCGCCCAACGTGGTTCGATCGGCTATCATGGCGGCGGCGAACGACCGATCGATACGAGGAGGGGAGCATGACGGGGAGAGTCGCGGCGGTGAGCCGTAGCGCCACCCATACAATGAGCAAAGGCAATCAGTCGGCGATCCAACTGCGCGAAGGGCTTGGTGTCGAGGACGATGCGCATGAGGGGATCACCGTCAAGCACCGCTCGCGCGTCGCGCAGGACCCCAGTCAGCCAAATCTCCGTCAGGTCCATTTGATCCACGCCGAACTGCACGACGAACTGCGCGGTTCCGGGTTCGATCTCGCCGCCGGGCAGATGGGCGAGAATATCACCACCGAGGGGATCGACCTGCTCGGCCTGCCGACCGGCGCGCGACTGCGCCTCGGCGACGAGGCGATTGTCGAAATCACCGGCCTGCGCAACCCGTGCGCGCAACTCGACGGGATTCAGCCCGGCCTGATGGCGGCGGTGCTCGGTCGCGATGCACAGGGCAATCTGATTCGTAAGGCGGGCATTATGGCGGTGGTTGTCACCGGCGGTCCGGTCAGGCCGGGCGACGCGGTCGCCATTGATCTGCCACCCGCGCCGCACCGGCCCCTTGAGCCCGTCTGATCTAACGACGAACGCTATCGTGCTATGCTGTGCGCCGGGACGCGGTGCGGACGGAGGGTATGGGTGGAACGGGGCGCGATCATAGTGCGGCGGGCGACACGGCGGGGTGTTCGCTCCCTCTTGCGCCTCTATGGACCCTTCGCTGCGGACGATGGCGACGAACCGGCGGGCCTCTCACCCGGCGAGGCGGACGCCATCTTCGACCGCATCGACGCTGACGCCAATCAATCCCTGCTCGTCGCCGAGTGCGACCTGCGCGTCATCGGCACCCTCGTCCTCGTCGTCGTGCAGAACCTCGCCCACCGGGGGCAGCCCTGGGCGGTCGTCGAGAATGTCGCCGTCCACGAGAGCGTGCGCGGTCAGGGAATCGGCACCTTGCTGATGGAGGAGGCGGTGCGGCGGGCACGCGGCGCGCGCTGCTACAAGTTGGTGCTTTCCGCCCATCAGAGCCGCACCGAATCGCACCGCCTCTACCGCAAACTCGGCTTGCAGCAGACCCATCTCGGCTTCGAGTTGCTTCTCATCTGAGGGTAGGACTGAGGACTGAGGACTGAGGACTGAGCGGGGAGCACCGTATCCACTCAGTCCTCAGTCCTGAAGGAGCGCAGCGACGCTCCCTTCCGCGTCGATTGGCGCTTTGGCGAGCACATGCGGGGCGGGGCAGATGCAATTGAAGTGCAGGATGTGATCATTGACCGCCTTTGCCTCGTCGCGGTAATCCGCGATCAGCCGACGGCGGACGGCGGGTGACGCGGCGGCGCGCGCTTGTGCCAGTAAGACCTGGCAGTGCTCCTGCCGGGCACGGATCTCCTTATCCAGTTCGATCCAGAACGGTAAAGCGTCCGCGTTCTTGAGGATGTGGTGCGCCATCTTGAGGTCGCCCTCGAGCGCGGTCTCCTCGTCGTTGTAGTCGAGCGGTTTGCCGTGCCCGGCGAGATCGTTGAACTCGCCCTTCCGCTCCGCTTCGCGGATCTGTTCCTCAACGATACGGCCCCAATTGAACATGGCCCTAACCCCCGGCCCCTTCCCCATCGGGGAAGGGGAGATAGATCGGTTTATTCGTCAAGTATAGCACGGGAAAGCGAGGATGTGGGATGGACTTGTTGATCGCGGGCTTGCCCGCCAGCGGTGTGATCGTCGCGCTCGTGGAGGGCGCGAAGCGGGTCGGGTTGCCGGTGCGGTGGGCGCCGCTGCTGGCGGTCTGCCTCGGGCTGCTCTGCGGCGTGCTGGCGCAACTGGCGGCGGTGGCACCGCATGTGCATATCTGGTACGAGGCGGCGGGTGGTGGCATCGTCCTCGGCCTGTCGGCGGGCGGTCTCTATTCCGGCGCGAAGACGCTTGCGGAGTCACAACAAAGCCGTGGCACGAATTCTGCCTAATGCGTACGTATAGTACGGTCGAATGTGCGGAACCGTACGGGATCGGTACACGTCATTGATGACACAGGACCGGGACACACGGTATGCATCGGGAGTATAACGATGAACGCGCAGCGCACCTCCGTCCTCACCCACTTCGGGCCGCTCTTCCTCACCGCCCTCGGCGGCTGGATGGCCTTCCATCTCGCCAATAACGGCACGCTCTTTCTTGTGCCGGGGTTGGTGGTCGCCGCGCTGATCGCCTATGGCGGGACGCTCGTCGCCCTCCGTACTCGCACGATGCGCGATGTCCGCCCCGTCGCTCCGCCGGTGCGCACCGCCCGGCAGTATCCCGCATTCACCGCGCCGCGCGGCGTCTTCACGATGCAGTCCAGCGAACCCCGCTACGAGATGGACATCGCAGCGGGCGACTAACAACGTTCATTCCTTCCCCCTTCCCCATACCCCCGCCTCCCCATCGGGGGTCTTTTCTTGAGTAGCAAGTAGCGAGTCAAAAGTAACAAGTAACAAGTAACAATAGGGCATCTTCCCTTCTCATTGCTTGTTACTTTTGACTTGCTACTCGTAATTTGCTACTGCGCAAGCGCCCAGACGCGGACATGATTGCCGTTGGTCAGGCCGAGATCGGTGAAGAGCGCGTAGCT